>NZ_JBEZKJ010000153.1:0-12264 GCF_040651675.1 Streptomyces sp. NPDC048415
GAGGCGGCGATGCCGGCGGCGTCCAGATGCTCTGCGAGCCGGAAACTCGTATATTGCGACCCGGCATCCGAGTGGTGGATCAACTCGCCTGGCTGAACTGGGTGTTGGTCGCGGTCACGTTGCCACACGGCCGTCTCAAGGGCGTCCAGGACGAAGACCGTTTCCTTCACGGTGGCCGCGGACCAGCCGACGATCCGGCGGGAGAACGTGTCGCGCGACTTCGGAGATCGTCTTGCTCGACCTCAACGCGATCTGGACGGCTTCCTCGCGGAACTCCGGCGAGTACTTGCTCAGTGGCGCCACTTCTTCCTCGTTTCCTGTTCAGGACAACCTTTTGGGTCCCTGTCCGGAAACTTAGTGGCCCCTCACAAGGAGGCAGGGCGGCCCTTGCCGCTGCACAACATGTGTCTGAGTTGTCCCAACGCCCGGCGATCCGCGATCCACGTCCCCCGGCTGCGCACAGCGCGGGACCAGGCTCTGTCCGCCCTGGACATGCGGAAGAAGGACCGTGAGGCGCTGCCCCGGCTTCAGGTCATCGCCCTCACTGACTACACCGCAGAACTCGATGACCTGCTCAGAGGTCTGCAGGCAGAACAGCCCGAGGAAGGCCGACACACTGCGTGAACGAGGAAACGGACCTGAGGATCGGCAGACCTTCGACCGTCTGCGCCACGGCGGTCGCCCGCTGGCGGACATTGACCAGGCGCTGATGGACGCCTTCGAACGGCTGATGCACGGCTTGTCCGAGACCACCGACGGCAAGATCACAATCGTCAATGTGTGCACCGAGGCCGGGGTCTCCCGCGCTTCCTACTACCGCTCGCCGGTGGCGCAGGCGGTGAAGGAGATTCTGGAGGCGCCGCAGACCCGGCGTCCGGAACCGGAGGAACTGCGAGCCGAGGTGTCCCGGCTGAAGAGGGCTGAGCGCGAGCTCCGTCGGGAACACGCCTCTGAGATCAGCGAGTTGAAGGACATCGTGGCTACCTATGCCAACCAGATTCAGCTTCTCGCACTGCGGAACGCCGAGCTTGAGGCACAGAATGCCCGGTTGGTGGAGCAGCTCAGACTGACCGGAGTAAAGATCACTGCCCTCCATCCTCCGCCAGGGCAGTCTGGTGAGTGAGGTTGGGCGCCTATCGCAGCGCGGGCGGCCTCACGTGAACGCTGCGGCTCGTGTTGTGAGTTCTTGAGCCTCGGCCATGTCTGGGAAGCGGCGTAGTCGTACCCGCATGTCCCGGATGGCGGTGTGGACCTTGACGGAACGGACCCCCTCGGCGCAGTCGAGGAAGTCGGACCAGGTCGACATGGCGCCGTCTACGTTGCCTTGGCGCAGACGTACGCCGCCGAGGTCGGCCAGGACGATGGCGCGGGTGCGGCGGCGGTCGAGGCCATGGATGTCGAGGGCAAGGTGTAGGTGCTCTTCAGCGGCAGTGAGGTCCCCGAGACGGGTGTGGATCATCCCAGTCTCGTGGGCCCGGCGGCCGGGCGAGTAGTGGGCTGCCCATGAGTCGCCCGATCCGGTGGAGGGCTTCCTGATGGCGCTCTCGGCGACGGCGAGGTGTCGGGTGGCAAGGGTGCGGTCGTCGTCCTGGGCGGCGGCGTTGGCGAGGGTCGCGTTGTAGTAGGCCACGGCGCGCGGGTTCTGCAGTGCCCGGCCGTAGTTCACGCAGGCTTCGCTGAGCTGGACGGCTTCGGCGCAGTAGCCGAGATCGATGCACTGGACCGCGAGGCCGCGGAGGGCGGTGCCGGCCAGTTCGGGGTCGCCGGCTTCGGCGGCGAGCCGGTAGGCGTGGGCGTAGTAGCCCTGGGCGGCGCCCTGGAGCTCGGGGGCGTTGCCTTCGTCTTGCGCCATCCAGCCGGCGAGGTGAGCGAGCTGGGAGGTGACAGCGAACAATTCCCTGCCAATGGCCTCGGTGTATCTGCCGTTGAGCCAGGGTTCGACGTCCTCGGTGAGGTACCGCACGGCGAGGTGGCGGGCGTGGCCGCCGCCGAGTTCGGAGGCGGAGTCACCAAGCGTCTTGATCATCACCTTGATGGCTTCGACCTCGCCGCGGCCGACCCGCACGGCTTTGGCCGGCGCGCTGCTGACGCGGCGCGTGATGCTTTCGGGGTCGGGCAGGCCGAGAGCGGCGAGGGCGTAGCCGCTGGACGCGGTGAGGAAGTTCCGGCGGTCCACGTCGAGGTCGTTCCTTCCCAACTCAATGACTGAGGCCACGGTATCGGCGAGGGCCGGTACGGGTGCGCGGGATTGGAGGATGGCAGTCGCGTCGGGGTCGAGATCAAGGACGCGGGCGACGTGGGGCCACCAGAAGCCGGGCGTGCGTTCGCCAGTCATCCATTTGCGGGCGTACTGGCGGTCTATTCGACGGGGTCCGCTGCCCTCGGCCCGGCCGACGGCACGAGCCAGGTCAGTGGGGCCCCAGCCGCGCTCCTTGCAGGCCGTACGGATCAGGTTCGCGATGGCCTGAGCATGCGGCTTACTCGTCATCCCGTCACCCCAACCCTGGACTACGCGGGCCTACGCAGGACTACATCCTTCCCTCTCCCGGGGTTCCGCACCCGGCGCTTGACTGTACATCGTCCGCCTTGAACTCGGGTTCCCCAGCGGGACGTTGGCCAAGGGCGGCTCCGGTTCTCGGCAGAGCGCGGTCGTCGGGTCCCGGAGCCCTTCACCCGAGGAGGGCGGAGCGGGCCGCACGTGTCGGTGCGGGCGGCCCGCGGTACCGGCTGTAGCTGTGGCTGCCGCTTGTGGCCGGCGGCCACAAGCTCTGCCGACACCGACGCACAGCACTACCTGGTGAGAGGAGGCCAGCGATGTCGTACGACCACTGAGCCCGAGGAACCCGGGCGGGCCTGCTGCGGCGGGCCCGCCTCTCCCGCTCTGGAAGGACCCGCGATGCCGTCTGTGACTGACCGCTACGACCCCTTGGACGCGGAGATTTTGCGCGACCCGTACCCGGTACTGGCCGAACTGCGGCGATCCGAGCCGGTGTTCTGGCACGAGGGTATGGGCTCGTGGGCGCTGACCCGCTACGCGGACAGCGTGCGGGTGCTCCGCGACCACGAGACCTTCGCCCGCGACCCCCGGCGCACCGGGGGCACCGTGCCCGAGCCGAGCCTGAGCGTGCAGACGCTCGACCCGCCGCAGCAGAACCGGGTTCGCTCGCTGTTCATGACGGCGCTGCGCGCCCAAGACCTGACCGCGATCGAGGAGCGCGCCCACCACCTGGTATTGGAGCGGCTCGATGTGCTGGCCGGCGCCGGCCCGTTCGACGCGGTGTCCGAGATCGCGGTACCGCTGTCCGTGTCGGTCGTGGCCGACCTGCTGGGTGTCGAACCCCCGCCGTACGGGGAGTTCGCCGCGATATCGGACGCGATCATGCGGAGCATGGACGGCGGCCTGGACCCGGCGCTCGTGGAGCCGGGCCGGATCGCCCGTCAGCAGCTGAGCGACCTGGTCGACTCCTGGTTCGCGGCCTCAGCCCGGCCCGGTCTGCTGGCCCGTGTCCGGCAGGCCGCGGCGCCCGATGCCGACGAGCTCACCCGGCTGCACGTGAAGAACACGGCGCGGGTGATGTTCCAGGGCGGATACAGCACGATGGCGGCCGCCGTCGGTAACGCCCTGCACACCCTCCTCGCTCACCCCTGGGCCCTGGACCAGCTGCGGGACCGGGCACAGCTGGCCGCTGGAGTGGATGAGCTGGTGCGCTTTGACGGGCCGGTGCAGGGAACCACGCGCACGGCGGTGCGGTCGTGCCAGATCGGCACGATTGACATCAACCCCGGGCAGAAGGTCGTCCCCTTGTTCGCGGCAGCCAACCGCGACCCCGCCGCCTTCGACCGCGCGGACGACCTGGTGCTGGATCGCGCCCCGAACCGGCATCTCGGCTACGGGTGGGGGCCGCACGCCTGCATCGGCACAACCGTCGCCCAGGCGGGACTGCGCGCCCTGATCGCCGCCCTGAACGACCACCCGGCCCGGCTGGCTGCGGCCGGCGCCGGCGTACGGCGTCGCACGGCGACGATGCGGGCCTTCGACACGCTGCCCGCTGCCCTCCTTCTGTGATCCCTTCCCCGACCCGGTGCCCGCGCGACACCCCCAGAGTGTCCGCCCACGTCTTCAGGAGTCCGCTGTGCGCATTCTCATCGGCAACCACATCGATCCGTCGATCCGCGAGCGCGGCGACATGCGGGCCTGGACACAGCGTCTGCTGTGGTTAGCCCGCCCCGGTGACCTGCTCATCCTCGGCTGCGAGCCGGACGCGGCGTTCGTCGACTACGCCCTGGCCCACACGGGCGTGAAGCAGGGCGAGTTGACCGTGCTGGTCGCCCCGGCCGGGGCGCATGGCGATCGGCTGCTCGATCCCGCCTCGCTCACCGACGCAGCCTTCGTGGAGACGGTGCGGGCCGCGCGAGGCGGTGACGGAGGTGTTCGCGCTCTGGCCCGCAGCCGCCGTGGCCCGCCTCGCCGACGCCCTGGGCGTGGCCGACCGCTTCCCCGGCGCCGCGTTCTTCGCGCAGGGCGGCGGGGAGATCGGCAACAACAAGGCGAACTTCCGGGCGCTCGCCGCAGCCGCCGAGGTGCCGATCCTGCCCGGCCGAGTCTGCCGCAGCCGTGCCGAGGCGATCGAGGCGACCGGCGCGCTCCTTCAGACGTCCGGGAGCGGGGCGGTCGTGGTCAAGCAGGCCCACAACGGCGCCGAAGTCGGCAACCAACTGCTCGTACGCGACGCCGACATGCCGGTGGACCACGTCGGCGCCCGGCACCTGCACCACCTGGCGCCCGGCCCAGACGGCATCACCGCGTACTGGGCCGACCGCTGGTCCTGGGCCAGCGGGGAGGGCCGCTGGCCGGTCGTCATCGAGGAGTTCGCGCCCGGCGCGGACGCGGTGTACTCCGAGCACCATGCCGCCGACGAGGGCACCCGCCCGACCGAGATGGGCCGCCTGCTCTACGTCGGGCGCCGCCTGAGCCACCAGGTCGTGCCCCTGGACGGCGTTGACGAGCAGGTGCGCGCGGCACTGCTGGACGGCGGCACCCGCCTGGCTGAGGCGTACCGGGCGCTCGGCTACCGCGGCCACCTGAGCGCGGACGCCCTTCTCCTGCCCGGAAAGCGCGTGGTGTTCACCGAGGTCAACGCCCAGGTCTCCGGCAGCCTGCACATCTACCAGTCGATCGCCCACGGCATCGTCGACGTCACCCGCTCCCCGCGCAGGCAGGTGGTCGAGTAGCACGTCCCGCCCACCTGGGCCGTGCCCGACTTCGCCGCCTTCCTGGCCGCGCTCGACGATCTGGGGCTGACGTACGACCCGTACACGCGGACCGGAGTGATCGTGTCGATGCCCGCCATCCCCCTGGAGCCCGGCGCCCTGGCGCAGTTCGTGTTCTGCATCGCCTACAACCCCGCCGAGGGCTACGAGGGCGTCTTCGACCGGCTCGATGCCCGCTTCGCGACCGTGCCCGCCGACTCCTACGACGCGAGCCAGCACGTCGGCACCTCCACCGCCGTGTCCTTCTCCTCCTGACTCGGGAGCCTTCACCGTGACCACCATCCTCACCGCGGCGGCCGAGTCTGCCCGGCTCACCCCCGTGTTCGACGCGGACCGGCTCACAGACGAGCTGGACGCCGTCACCGCCCACACGTGGAACCCGCAGCGACCCACACCTCCGGCGGGCAGGTCGGCCGGCCCGCCGTGATCGACTGGCGCGTCCTGCCCCTGCGCAGCCTCGGCGGCGACCCGGAACGCACCGACCCTGGCGGCCCCGGTCCCCGGCCCTTCGCGCCGACCCGATGGCTCGACCAACTGCCCTACCTCGCCGAGATCCTGGACGCGATCCCAGCCCCGCTCAACGCCGTGCGGCTGATGGCACTCGGGCCCGGCGCCGTCTCGACCCCGCACTGCGACCCCAAGTACCGCCTCGATCGCGGCCTCGTGCGCCTGCACATCCCCCTCGTCACCACCAACGACGCGGTACTCGTCCTGGACGGCGTCGAACACTGCTGGCAGCCCGGCACTCTCTGGTACGGCGACTTCTCCCGAGAGCACCTGGTCCGCAACACCAGCGACACGGTGACCCGGGTCCACGTCGTCATCGACGCCCTGCTCACCGCAGAACTCGCGGCCTGGTTCCCGGACTTCTGGCACGACCTCCTCAACCACGGCGAAGTCCTCCTCAACCACACCACCCCGGCCACAGTGCCCACGTGGTCCGCCGGACTGCCGTACGAGGCGCTGCTGCCGTCCGGGTTCGCGGACTTCGACGCGCCCACCCCGCTGGACGGCTCCCTCATCCCGGCCCGCATCGACCACGGCGCCGACGACGTCCTCGCCCTCACCATCGCCGGGCGGACCTTCGCACTCGTCCTGGCCGACAGCGCCGAGTTCCGGTTCTCCGGCTGGAGCGAACAGCGCACCGTCCAGCCGGACGACAACGGCGGCCTGACCCTGCGGGTCCGCCACGGTCGTGCCCTTGCCGACCGGCACGTCACCGGCGCGCCCCGCACCACCTGACCCGCCCACCCTGCATTCGAGAGGAACGCCCCATGCCCCGCCCCCTGAACAGTCACGACGACTTCACTCCGCTCAGGGAGGTCGTCGTCGGGTCCGCCGCCAACTATGTGGGACACGACCGCGACGTCTCGTTCGAGCTGTTCCACCACGAAAACCTGACCGGCTTCCGGTCCGACTGGGCCTATCCGCGCCTAACGAGGGCGGCGGCCGACCACCGGGAGAGCTGGGCCATCAAGCAGCGGTACGCCGAGGAACTGCACGAGGACGTAGAGGCGCTGGCCGCCACGCTCGCCGGGCTCGGGGTCACCGTCCACCGGCCGCTGACCTTGCCCCCGGACGCGCAGCCCATAGCGGGCCTGGGCTGGCAGGCCGCCCCGACCCCGGCGCTGAACATCCGCGACAACACCCTGATCCTCGGCAACGAGATCATCGAGACTCCGCCCGCGATCCGCTCCCGCTACCTGGAAACCCGCCTGCTCGCCCCCGTCTTCACCGTGTACTGGCAAAAGGGCGCTCGATGGACGACGATGCCCCGCCCCACCCTCACCGACAACAGCTTCGACCTGTCGTACGCGCGGGACACCGCAACCACCCTCGGCGGACCGACGGAGACGATCGACGACCCACAGCCGAGCCCGTATGACGTCGGCCTGGAGATGATGCTGGACGGCGCGCAGGTGCTGCGACTGGGCCGCGACCTGGTCGTCAACGTCGCGCAGGACAACCACGCCCGGGGCGCACAGTGGCTCGAGCGGCGCCTCGGCCACCAGTACCGCGTCCACCGCGTGTGGCGGATGGCGGACAACCACATCGACAGTATGGTGCTCGCCCTGCGCCCCGGAGTGTTCCTGGCCCGGCATGACGGGATCCGGGACCTGATGCCCGAACCGCTGCGCTCCTGGCGCTACATCGTGCCCCCGGAGCCGGACGCGGGCGCGTTCCCGGTCTACGACGACTACGAGGACCTGGTCCTCACCAGCCCCTACATCGATCTCAACGTGCTCTCGGTCGATGAGCGCACAGTGCTGGTCAACGAGGAGTGCACCGGCCTGGCCAAGCTGTTGGAGACCGAGGGCTTCGACGTGGTGCCCGTACGGCACCGTCACCGGCGCCTGTTCGGGGGCGGCTTCCACTGCTTCACGCTGGACACCTGCCGGGACGGCGGCTTCACGGACTATCTGTCATGAGCAGCGACGCCGTGCTGTTGCTGGACGCGGCGGGCCCGGAGTCCGCCGCGCTCGCCCGCGCGGCGGTCGAGCGCGGCCACCAAGTCCACACCTCGACCGCCACGACGGACGGACAGGCAGCGCCACTGGAGCTGGCCGGGCAGGTCGTCACCGACTTCGCCCGGCCCGACCGGGCCGTGGAGGAGATCACCGCGTACGCCCGCCGCCATGGCGTGGGTGCCGTCCTCACCGCCAACGAGTACCTGACCGAACTCGCCGCGCTCGTGTGCGCCGACCTTGGCCTGCCCGGCAACGACCCGCGCCTCGCGCACGCGGCCCGCGACAAGGCGGCGATGGCTACAGTGCTCACTGCGGTCGGCATACGCATCCCCTGCACCTGGCTTGTGCGCGACGACACCGAGCTGCACGGCGCACTCTCAGATGCGGCGGTCGGCTTCCCCTGCGTGATCAAGCCGGTCAGCGGGGCGGGCTCGGTCGGGGTCACCGTGGTGACGTCACCGGCAGACGCTGCAATGGCCGCCGACGCCGCCCGTGCGGCACGCGGGCGGTACGGCGACGAGGCGAAGGCGGGCATCTTGGTTCAGGCGTATGCCGCTGGCGACGAGTACAGCGTCGAGTCCGTCACCCAGGACGCCGTCACGACGCACCTCGCCGTCACACGGAAGGTGGTGACCGGCGGCGCCCGCCGCGTCGAGACCGGGCACAGTCTTCCGATACGCCTGCCGCCAGCCACCGAGGCGGCCGTGCGCCAGGAGGTGGACGCGGTGATCCGCGCGGTCGGCATCCGCCACGGCGCCTCGCACACCGAAGTCGTCGTCGACGCCGACGGCCGCTGCACGGTCATCGAGATCGCCGCCCGGCTCGGCGGCGGGCACATCGGCCTCCTGCTCCACCACGCTCTGGGCATCGACGTGTTCACGGCCCTGCTCGACGTCGCCCTGGGCCGTCCGGCCTCGCTCACGCCCACCGCCCACGGCCATGCCACCGTCCGCTTCATCACCAGCCCGCGCGCCGGGCGGCTCACCTCCCTGATCGGGTTCCCGAAGCCGGGGCCAGGGGTGCCGTTCGTGCGCTGGCGGGCAGCGATCGGCGGACCGGTGAACGCCGCAGGCGCCAACGCCGACCGGCTGGGCGCCTTCGTCGTGACCGGCCGGGACGCAGCCGAGGTGGAACAGCGGGCCGACACGCTCGCGCGGCAGATCCACGTTCAGGTCGACACGCCGGCGGCCGCTCGGAGCGCCGTTGATCAGCTCAGCTCGGCGAGCAGGCCGGCCATCGCCCCGTAGCTCTCGCTGACCGCGTCCGTCTTCCCCAGCCGGTGCCGTTCCAGGCGGATCGCACCCAGATGCCGCGCCTCGTAGATCCGCGACCGCCACACCGCCGCCGCCGACCGGTCCAGCAGCCCGTAGGAATCCCAGAACGCGGTCCGCTCGTCCTTCTTGGCCATCGCCATCCGGATCGTCCAATCCGCCTGAACGTCCCCGAAGGTACAGCGGTCAAAGTCCAGCACGCCGGTGATGGTCGGCACGGCGGCATCCCGGTCGAGCACGGTGTTCACGGTCCACAAGTCGCCCGTAAGAAGCCGCGGTTCGGTGACCTCGTCCAGCACAGCCCGGTCGTGGTCGGCTACGGCGGCGACCTTGCGCACGTCCGCCGAATCCAGACCCACCCCGTCCAGGTCGGCGGCAATATCCTCCAACGACGCGATCACTGCCTCGCTCCACGTGGCATACCCCGGCCCCGCCATGGGACCGAAATGCGGCCCCTGTACGGCGTGCACAGTGCGGGTGATCGCGCCCATCTGCTGAAAAAAGCCCGGCCACACGCTTCGGGGATACGACCCCAGATGCTCCGGAGCCGGAACGCCATCCAGGTGGGTCTGCACCATCCAGTCCCGGGCGATCACTTGACCCGTCCAGTCCGCGGCGATCACCTGCGGCATCAGGTGTGCGATAGGGGCCAGCCACGGCAGACTGGCGAGCTCGTTCCTCATCAGGCGCCGCTCGCTGCGGAACTGCCGTTCTTCCTCGGGCGCTACCCGTAGAACCACCGGGCGCGCCCGACCGGCCAGGACCACGCGATAGACGTGGTTGTACATGCCGGCGCCCAGCTCGACGGCGGAGTCGACTCGTGAACCGGTGCCGAAGACACGGAGGAAGACCTGCTGGATGTCATCGGCCGTCACCGACTGCTGGAAAGTTCCAGGAGCGCGGTTGATCGGCTTGAACTCCATCAAACCCCTCCTGACTCGTCCATTGTCGATGGGCAGCCCGAGCCTCTTGGGGCCGTGCTGGTAGTGATGCTAGCCGTGCCGTCACGCTGTCAGTGAGAAGAGCCGCCGTGAGACACATGGGCGTCGAGATAGGTTGACAGACCGCATAACTGCGGGCGACATCCACGAGCACCACGTCGGCGGCGGGTCGTACGACGGTGCGTCCAGCCATTTCTCCGGGGACGGCCTGGACGCCGCGGTGCAAAAGGCGTTCACCCGCCCGGCGCCAAGAGTGCGCCCGCGCAGATGCGGTACCTGGTCAAGCAGCTCAAGGGCACCAAGGCTGTCGCCCAGCTGCCGCGGATCTCCCAGCGCACCGTGGAGCGGTACGTGCAGGACCAGATCAAAATGCCGCGCCCGGACCTGGCCGCGCGCCTTGGATCGCGAGGTGAAGAAGCGGTGGCAACCGCAGATCTGGGCCAAGGCCCGACAGAGAGCCGCGACGACCGGCGGCATCGTCATCGACACTCGCGCCCGCATCGGCTACACCGCGCCGATCGGCTCAACCGACGACGCCCGCATCCGGCACCTGACCGTCGCGCTTCCAGCGCAGTACGGCGCGCGTCGCTTCGCCGCCCAGCAGACCGGCGTCAGCGACCAGCAGCTGCAGCAGATCGCCGCCGAAGGGCTCAAAGAAACGTACCTCCAGGACGGCGGCCGCCGCGCCGGGTCTCTGGAGAAGGTCCGCTTCACAGACATCGAGCGCTTGGAGTTCGACCCGTAACAGCCGCGCCCGAACAGCTCGCGAGCCCGGACCGATGAGCCGAAGCACGATAGTTGTCGCATCGGGGGATCAGGTGTCACCCGACTGTTGCCTGGGTGCTCCACTCATGCGTGCAGAGTGTCGGTGAGCCGTTTCCATCCTCACTTTGAGCTGGTCGGATGAAGGGTGAGGACGGTCTGGACGAGCTTGGTGATCCGGGTGGTGAGCACCGGGGCTTGCGAAGGAGACGCCAGGACTTGAGGCTGGTGACGGCCGGCTCGACGAGTGCCCGGATCTTCGCGTGAGACCGGTTCACCGCCTTCTGGCCTGCGGAAAGGGTCTCCCACCGGCCCCAGCACGGGACGAGACCGCGGGCCACGCTCCAGCAAGCGCCATACAGTGGCGTGGTGATCGGTGCCGCTCGTCGATGCCCGGTTGCGCCGTGGCGATGCACACCCCAGTCTGCTCGTATGGACGGCACCCTGGAAGCCAGCGCGCTGCCCATGCTGGTGACGGGCGCGGCGGGCAGTGTCGGTGCCGTCGGACGATCCGTGGTCGAGGGCCTTAGGCAACGGGGCCTGCGCGTCCGGGCCATGGTGCATCGCGAGGACGAGCGAGCGGAGGCGCTGCGCGCGACGGGAGCCGAGGTCGTCGTCGGAGACCTGACGCGCGCGGTCGACGTCGCCGACGCCCTGGCCGGTTGTGGACGTATGTACTTCGGCATGGGCGTGTCGGCACAGTATCTGGAGGCTGCCGTGACGGCAGCGGCCGTCGCCCGCGCGTACGGACGCCTGGAAGTGTTCGTGAACATGTCGCAGCTCACTGTCTCGGAGATGGATCTCACCAGCACCTCCGAGTCCATGCAGCAGCGGCAGCACTGGATGGTGGAGCAGGTCCTCGGCTGGTCAGGCCTGCCCGTCGTCCAGATCAGGCCCACCGTGTTCATGGAGAACCCGCTGTTCCGTGTCGGCTTCTCCTCGATCGCGAAGAACGGAAGCATCAGACTGCCCTTCGGCCGGGCGAAAACCTCCCCTGTGCCGGCTCGGGACGTCGCCGCGGTTGTTGAGGAGATCCTGGCCGATCCGTTCCCGCACATCGGCCGAATCTACGAGCTGACCGGCCCGCGCTCGGAGGACGCCGCCGTCATGGCGGCAGAGCTTTCCGCGGCTCTGGGACGACCGGTCAGGTACACGGACGTCCCGCTGCAAGAATGGATCAACGATGATCTCAGACCGCTGGGGCTGCCGGACCATGCCTTTCAGCACATCTCCACCATGGCTCGTCTTCACGCCGAGAATCGATACGACCGCAAGGCGGACGGGGTCGAGCAGGTCACAGGGCGGCCTCCATCGGGGGTGGCCGATTACGTCCGTGACAACCCCAGCCTGTTCAGCCTCTGAACCCTACCGTCTGACGGTCGAGCACGACCGTGACATGGCCCCCAGCTCCGTCTCCACGAGTGTGCGGGCGGAATGGCGGTTCCGGTCGCAGACGACGGCGACCCGACAGGCGCTGCCGCTGTACGCGGTCCGTATGTCGCCGAAGCTGGACGAGTGGAACCGGGCCGAGGCCGGCCGCAAGCTCGACAT
>NZ_JBEZKJ010000154.1:0-12252 GCF_040651675.1 Streptomyces sp. NPDC048415
GCCTCGGCGAACCGCTCAGCGGTCTCCTCGGCCGATTCCTGCGGATCTTGTAGCTGCTCTGGCATGGCAGGGGAGACCGGGGCCTGGACCGGTTGCGGCTCCGCACTGTCCAGCTCAGCCGCTGTCGGCTCGTGCTCTGCCGTGGCCTCGAGCGCGGAGTCTTCGGGCTGGGCGGGGGCGGAGACCCGCTCGAGAGTGAACAGGATCGGCGCCTCGATGCCGGCGGCGGCAAGACCGGCGGGCGCGGTCTTGGCGAGCGGGACGCCATACCGCGCCAGCCGCAGAGGCATCACCGCCTCGACGGGCGCCTTGCGCCGCCATGCGCGACCGAAGCGGGAACGCAGGCTCGCCCGGTAGACCAGGCGCTCCTGCTCGAGCTTGATGACCTGCTCGTAGGAACGCAGCTCCCACAGCTTCATGCGGCGCCACAGGAGGAAGGTGGGGACCGGGGAGAGCAGCCAGCGGGTCAGGCGGACGCCCTCCATGTGCCTGTCGGCCGTGATGTCCGCGATCCGGCCGATCGCGTGCCGGGCCGCCTCGACCGACACCACGAACAGCACCGGGATCACCGCGTGCATCCCGACACCCAGCGGGTCGGGCCAGGCCGCCGCGCCGTTGAACGCGATCGTCGCCGCCGTCAGCAGCCACGCCGTCTGGCGCAGGAGGGGGAAGGGGATGCGGATCCAGGTGAGGAGCAGGTCCAGGGCGAGCAGGACGCAGATGCCGGCGTCGATGCCGATCGGAAAGACGTACGCGAAGTCCCCAAACCCCTTTTTGACGGCGAGCTCACGGACGGCCGCGTACGAACCCGCAAAGCCGATACCCGCGATGGACAGCACACCGGCGACGACCAGCCCAACCAACAACCGCTGCACCCGCGTTAACCGACGACGCTCCCCCACACTCCCCCGCCTCCCACACGCCCCCACACCAGGCCAGTACCCAGCCGCACAACACGCAACACGACACCCTCCCCCACAACAACACCCTTAAACCCATGCCACCCAGCGACACACACCGCTCACGCAAACCAACCCCTCCACCAACCCTTGCACCAACTCTTGGGTTCGGGGAGGAATGTCGGTGCTGGCACGTACAGTCTTTGCGACGTTATGGGGCAAGCACACCGGGTGGTCACATTGTGTCCAGACGACCGGTCGATCCGGAGGAGGCGCGGCAGTTGATGCTGCGCAACGGCTGCAAGCCGAAGACCGCCTTCACCAGGGCGAAGGAAGCGTGGCCCAGCACGTGCGAGAGGTGCGCAGCAGACATCGACCCGACGTACGACAGCATCGCCTCAAAGGCAAGGAAACACGGCGACGCACCGCGTGGCTGCGGTAACTGCGCCGACCGCGCGCGGGCGCAGAAGTACCGGCTGGACCAGGCGGAGTTGGCGAAGACGATCGCCAAGTTCCAACGTCAAGCTGCTCGAGCCTTACACCAACAACAGAACGCGAGTGGAGAGCATCTGTCTCAACGAGGGCTGCCCGCGCCAGGGCAAACCGATCAAGGTCCTGATCAAGGCAGTCCGCCAGGGCGCCATGGCCTGCAAGTACTGCGCCCAGCGGGCGATCGATCCGGATTTTGGCCGTCGCCATCATGCGCCGCAAGGGTCTTGTCGAACCCACAACCGCATATGAACGGGTCGAGGAGCCGTGGCCGGCCATCTGCCAGCGCTGGCGCGGTGCAGCCGCGGCTGCACGACATCATGCAGGGCCAGGGAGCCTGCATGGACTGCGCCCCGAACACCCCACTGACCAAACAACAGGCGTGGGACAGGGCACTGTCCTATCGGTTCCGCCCGCACGACCCGGACGCCTTCGAGAACACCAACACCCCCTGGGCGGGCACCTGTATGGACTGCTCGGGCCCCGTGAACCCCTGCCTGGGCAACCTCTACCGCGGCCAGGGCGCCTGCAACTCCCGCAGCTGCAAACTCACCGGATTCAACGACACCGAACCAGGGCTCGTCTATCTGGTGCAACGAGCCTCGGACCCGGCCATGGCGAAGATCGGCATCTGCGAGGACTCCACACACAACACCCGGCTGAAGGTCCACATGCGCAACGGCTGGGAGACCGCCTACACCCGGTCCTTCACCGTGGGGAACTGGACTCAGTACGGATTGACCGTCGGCTCACCGCCGATGAGCTGGACCTGAAAAATCCCCAGCGCCGCCGCGTCGACGATCACCCTCTGCCAGTCCGCAGGAGTCATGACGCCATGCGACGCCTGCGGACCGGACTCGGAAAGACGATGCGAACACGCGAGTTGGCATGCGCCCGTGATCTCCAGTTTTCCGACCGAGCTTGCAGAAACATGGTGCTGAGCTGGGGATTTGTATGGCGGACATGTTCGCATCGTGCCTCAGTTCA
Organism: Streptomyces sp. NPDC048415; assembly: GCF_040651675.1. Lineage (NCBI taxonomy): Bacteria > Bacillati > Actinomycetota > Actinomycetes > Kitasatosporales > Streptomycetaceae > Streptomyces > Streptomyces sp. NPDC048415. Next base: position 2,376 of record NZ_JBEZKJ010000154.1, read on the forward strand.
GCGGGCGCTTTATGGCCGCGAAGACCGGGGAGTCGAGGAACGCCCGCTCCCGCCTCGCCTGGCTCGTGGCCGGACTGATGCGTCGGCCCGGCACCATGCCGTATCGGCAGGCGGTGCCGGACGGCCCGCATGAAGCGCTCGCCACGCTCCTGGATGACGGCCGCGTCATCGTCGTCGCTCAGCCCACCGGCGCCGCGGCGTCCACCCTGGTGTCGTACGACGCCGAAATGCCCTCACCGCGCGGGCCCGGTGCCTCACCCGCCCTCGCGGGCGGCTGATCTAGCCCTGCCCTGAGTTCGGAGACGGCCCGGCGGTTTGCCGTCCCGGGTCAGTTCGCCCGGTACGAAGCCGTCGTCGCCGCCCAGCGCCTCGTGCACCCGCTCCAGTAGTGCCTCGGTGGTGTCCCACACCGTCTCGTCCTGCGGGGCGTACAGGGTCCCGTCCGGCTCGCCCGCCACGTGGTAGACGAGGACGAGCGTGCCGTCGTCCTCGGTGGCGACCGTGGTCTCGTACGTTGCCCCGGTCGACCGCGTGAAGTGCAGCCGGAAGCTGCCGCCCTGATCGTCACTGCCTTCGAAGACGAAGCCCTCGCCGGTCATGGCGTCCCTGAGCGCCACCACCAGGTCCAGGCGCCGCTGCAAGGCCAGCTGCAGCTCGTCCAGCCGGCGCTCGGCGTCGGGCAGCCAGCCCTCCAGCTCGGCGACCGCCATCAGGGCCTCAGCGGCCGAGCGCGCGGTCAGTGCCTCGGTGACGGCGCGCAGGGCGTCCCCGATCTCGTCGGCGGGGCCCGGGTCACCGAGTTCGGCGGCGACATCCACCACACCCTCGGCCGCCGAGCGTACGACGTCGAGCCGCCCGGCGGCCTCCGCGAGGGCCAGCTCCAGGGCCACCTCGGACGCCGCCAGGGCCGCCTCGGTGTGGGAGCGTTCCCGGCGGGCGGCCGTCTCCTGGGCCAACCTGACACGCTCGGCTGCCCACCTGCGCTCCCTGTCCCGGCGCTCCGCTGCTCGGAGTCGGCGCACCGCCGCCTCCCGCCGCGCGTACAGCGCGCCAACGCGGACGTTGCCGCGCCACCGTATGAAGGGACTTTCCGGAGGAGGGTCGCCTTGAAGTCTCTCTGTGCCGGGAGCGTCAGCGATAGCAGTGGGGTGAGGGGGGTCGCGCCTCTCGCCGGCTACCGCGGCCGGTTCTGATGGGGGTTTCGGCAACCCATCCCGCCCTGGCCCAGAGGCAGAGCCCAACGGTCGAAGCGGGACGTCCAGGAGGGAAGCAATGTAGCGGCGCCACAATGGATGACCCCGCCAAGCCCGGGGCAGGGGCGCTCGCTCGCCACGCTTGACACCGTCGGCTTCGGTCAGGGAGTTCCAATAGCGGCGAGCGACGCCTCCCGTCATGCGCTGTCTTCCTCCCCGTGTGACCCATCGGTTGGGAGTTGCTCCGTTCCGCGGATCTGGCTTCCGATTGAAGTATCCCCCGCGACAACCGCCCGTAGCGTGCGAGCAGTCGCCAACTGACGTAGGAGCGCGGGTGCCACAGCTCCAACGGCGACGGCGGCCGCAGCTCCTGTGACCTGGCTGTGGAAGACCCAACCGGCGAGCCCACCCAGAAAGACCCGGGTCGCCGCCACCAAGGAGTCGGCTACGGGATCCATGTACTCCGTGAGGGCAGGCGCCCGGCGCCTACGACGAGCGCGCCGTACGCGACGACGGGCCTCTTGCCAGTCCACCAGGCATCCGAAGACCACAACGATCTCCACAAGACCGCCGCCCACGGCACCGTATGCAACGGCACGTTGCCACCCCACGTCCCCCGCTCCGTCCTGTCGAACCGGCACGCCCAGTGTTCCAAGAGCCACTACCCCGCGCGCAACGAACACACGACTCACAAGTAGACCCCGGCCCCGGGCCAATTCAAGGGGCCGAGTTTATGTTTCTCGCTCAGCGGCCACCGCGATCCAGCTCCAGAAGCTGGGCCTACCACGTTCGCCGAAGACGCCTCACAGCTACGAACCGGCAACGCGCCCCGGGCGATGGCCACCTGGCGCAACCTCGCCATCGGCGCCCTACGGCTGGCCGGCGCGACCAGCATCGCCGCGGCGCTGCGACACAACGCCCGCAACGCGGACCGCCCGCTCGGCCTGCTCGGGCTCAAGTGATCACGAAACGGACGCCCGCCAACTACGCCGAAGCCCTGGCTCAAAGCCCTGCCGCATTCACTGGGCCCTGGCAGGGCTTTTGGTGCGCTCTGCGCAGTTCGAGCGCGTCGGGAACATCGTCACCCTCAAGGAAATCCTCGAGGAGGAGAACCCGCTGCGGGACGCCCGAGGCTTCGGCCTCGCCAATGTCATCCTCACCAACGGCGCGCGTCTCTACGTCGACCACGCACACCCCGAATACAGCGCCCCCGAAGTCACCAACCCGTGGGACAAGGCCGGCGAACGCATCAAGGCCGAGGCCGCCGAGCGCGCGGCCCAGCTCCCCGGCGCCCAGCCGATCCACCTCTACAAGAACAACACCGACAACAAGGGCGCCTCCTACGGCACGCACGAGAACTACCTGATGAAGCGGGAAACCCCCTTCTCGGACATCGTGCGCCACCTCACGCCGTTCTTCGTCTCACGCCAAGTCGTCACCGGAGCGGGCCGCGTCGGCATCGGCCAGGACGGGCACGAGCACGGCTTCCAGCTCAGCCAGCTGGATGGCCGGGCGAGGGCCCCAGCACGTCACATCGCCGACGACCAGCCGCTCTCCCACCAGACTGCTGCCGACGGCACACCGTCGTGATCATCGGCGCGTCACAGATGAGCGCCGGTTCCCGGTCCGTGATGGAGCAGGTGTCCGGCGCGGGGCGCGAGTTCGTCTTATGGCAGCGCGATCTCGAACCAGACCACCTTGCCGGTGGACAGACGGGTGGCACCCCAGCGGCGGGCGAGTTTGTTGACCACGATGAGCCCGCGTCCTGCCTCATCGAGGGGGTCGGTCAGTCGAGCTCTGGGAAGGCTCGGCACGTCGTCGGCGACTTCGCAGCGCAGCGCGTTGGTCCGTAGCAGCCGCAAGGTGACGGGATGGCTCGCGTAGCGCACAGCGTTGGTGACGATCTCGCTGACCAGCAGTTCCACCCTGTCCGTGAGTTCTTCAAGGTCCCAGTGCTTCAGCGCCCTCCGGGCGAGATGTCGGGCTCTACGCGGAGACGAATCGTCGGGTTCCAGGAACCAGTAGGCGATATTGCTCGGTGCGATTCCGTTGAAACGGGCCGCGAGCAGCGCGATGTCGTCTTCTCGGACGCTGTCGCCGGGGCCGCCCAGTTGATTGAGGACCGAGTCACACACGGCTTCCAGTGGCGGTGGCTGAGTGGAGCCAGCCAGCCGTCCGACGGCGGAGAGCTGTTCACGTAGGTGTTCCATCCCGGTCCACACGTCTCGCGTCCGTGACTCGACCAGGCCGTCGGTGTACATCAGCAGCGTGGCACCGGCTGGTGCGTCCACCTCGACAGCTTCGAAGTACACCCCGCCCACGCCGATGGGCGCGGCTGGCGGCACCCGGAGTACCTCGGCCCGGTGGTTCGCGTGCAGCAGGATGGGCGGCGGATGCCCCGCGTTCGCGATGGCGAGCTTGTGCGCGACAGGGTCGTAGACGGCATACATGCAGGTCGCTATGTGGTTCGGGCCTAATCGCTGTGCTTGCTCGTCGAGGTGGTGCAGCACTTCCTGTGGTGGCAGGTCGAGCCCTGCCAGGGTCTGCAGGGAGGTGCGTAGCTGGCCCATGATGGCGGCGGACACGTTGGTGTGGCCCATCACGTCCCCGATCACGAGGGCAACGCGACTGCCAGGAAGGGGGATGGAGTCGTACCAGTCCCCGCCCACCCGTGCCGTCTCGGTGGCCGGGAGGTAGCGGCTGGCCAGCTGCACGCCGGTCGGCTGTGCCAGGGTCTCGGGCAGCATGGTGCGCTGCAGCTCGTCCATGACGTACGCCTGGCTTCTCACCAGCAGGGCTCGGTCGATGCCCAGGGCGGTATGCGTCGCCATCTGGGCGGCGACGAGCAGATCTGCGTCATCGAAGGGGGTGTGGCGGCGGCGGACGAGAACAGCGAAACCGAACAATTGCCGCTTGCTCTGGAGGGGGGCGATCAGCGCACTCGATCGATCCGGGAGCGAGCGTCCGGTGATCTCCGTCAGTGCGGCCTCGGACAGAGCGTCGTCGACGAGGACGGGACGGACGTTGCTCAGGAGTTCGGCCAGCGCACCGTCTACCGCAACGCTCATGTCCTCCTCGGGTGCCGGAAGCGTCTGAGGAATGGCGTCCGGAGAGGAGGAAGGCGCCTGCTGGTGATGGGCCAGGCGTACGTCATCCAAGCGCAGTGACTCGTAGTCCTGCAGGGGCTGTCTGAGGTAGACGAGGATCCCGTCGGCGAACTGGGGCACCGCCGCCTCGCCGAACCCGGCAACGACCTCCTCGATGCTGATGCCCGAAGCGATGCGCTCGGTGGCGGCGGAGGCGAACCGCATACGGTCGAGAGACGGCACAGGTTCGTTTGCCACCGAGTCCAGAGCGGCGAACTCGGTGGTCACAGGATTGTGCGGAGTTGTTTTGAACAATGGCGCAGCAACTTGCGTCTGGACTGACCCGTTGTCTGCGGCAGGTGGTGAAGCGTCCGCTGTGCTCTGACCGGGAATCGTCCGGTTACGGGACGGGGTCCCGACCGGCTCGGCAACGTGCAGGCCGAGGTCCTGCGCGGCTTCCTGCACGGCGTCATGCTCCCGATCCAGCACGAAGCGCACCTTCTCCAACGCATCGTCCACGGCATCGAGCCCGGCCTCGTCAGGCTGCGGCGGTGTGAGCGGAGCAGGCAGCAAGCTGCTCTGCGTGGCCTCAGTCGGAACGGCGGCTTGGACCTGTGCTGTGAGTGCCTCCAATGCGGCTTCCAGATCCTGGATCCGGCGCGCGGCGTGGTCGGCGACGGTCTGTGCCTTCTGCCGCTCGCGGTCCGCCCGGGCCAGCTGCGTGCGCAGTTCGATCTCCTGGCCCTCGGCGCGCCGCCGCGTCTGCTCCAGACCCGCGACCTCGCCTGCAGCCCCCGCGGAGCGCCGCATCCCGTCGATACGCCGGGTCAGTTCCAGAACCTTCGACTGGGCCTGGCCGAGCATGCCAAACAGGATCGTGGCGATCTGGAGGGCTTGCTGCCGGCCCTGTTCGCTGGCTTCGAACGCCCGGCGGGCGCGGTTGAGTTCCTCGTAGGCGGTCAGGGCTCGGCGCTGAGCCTCCAATACTTCCCGCGCGGTCACCTGCGGGCCACTGCCGTCCGTAGCCGTTGGCGCGCTGCGTGCCAGGCCCCACAACTGCTGCGGATGCGCCAGCCGTCCGTGAGCGGTGTCGATGTCATCCTCGGGAAAGCAGACGTCCGCGACGGCTTCCACCAAGTCCCACATCAGGCCCTCGCCCGCCAACTGTGCCCGGAGCCTGCTCAGCGACGGCACCCGACCACTGGTGAAATGCTCGGCCGCCAGCCGCTGATGCAGGAGCCGCACGGACACCCCGGCCTCATCCAGCCACGACCGTAGCGTCCCGACAAGCTCGTTGATCTCCGCGCACCCACCCCGCGCTGCAGCCCACGGCCTTCCAGTGCGCGCCTGCTCCCCCACGGTCTGCTCCTCGAGCGAAATTGTTCCGGCACAACTCCCGGCTTGTTTCTGCAACAACATCCAACCGCTCGCTCACCAGCGCTCGCTGGGAAATCGTGGAACGCATCGACGAGTCCGACAACCTCAAACCCCAGGCGGTACTACGCGTGTTCCCTGATCGATCCGCGGTGGTCATGATCCTGCTCGCCATCGTGCTGACGCTGTCCCTTGCGGCAGCCATCACCGCCGCAGCACTGGCCCTCTGGGACAATGCGACCGTCCCTACCGCCCTTACGCGGGCAGGGATCGCCTTCGCCGGAGCCCTCTCCCTCGGCATTGCCTTCATCGCCCTGGTCGTCTCCGCCTGGTCCTAGACACGAAGGCCACCTAGTCACCGCCTCCCCACTCGCCCCGGCCGTCGAGCAGGCCGCAACGGCCATTACAGAGAGCTGATAGCCAGCCTCCCCTTTCACCGCCAGTCGAGAGGCCGGCGGACAGGAGGGAAGCCGCTCGTCTGCTTGGTGGAACAACATGTCCAAGTGGCACATGGAAACTCCGCCTGCACCCAAGTACGTCCCCGGCATCGCGGCGCTCCTCGGTCTCCCCGAGAGCCACGTTCACCGGCTGATCGCCGAACAGTGGTACGACGTCCGCCCCAACGATCAAGGACCTCGGCACTTCCGCCCTCTCCCCTCAATCGCCCGCGACGTAGCGAAGTCCGACATCGTCACGCTAATGGATGTGGCCAAGACGTTCAGCGGCACGCCACGGAGACGGAATTGGCGAAGCTGAAGGCCCAGGACGATGACGAGGGTGCCGCCTGACGACGGTCTTCTCGTCCTAGGCGCGGCGGGGAACACGGCTGGGCGGCGGGTGCTCGCCGAGCTGTGCGGGGTTCAGCCCGACGTACCGGCGATGCGCACCGGCGGCATCCCCGGTGGCCGGTGGGCGGTCACTCACCGTGGCGGTCGGGTCCGTCGGGGCGCCGGCCGGGGGTCTGTCGCCTGTGGCGCAGGGCCTGGCGGTGGGCCGAGAGCGGGTTGCGGCGCCGCTGTTGGTGATGCCAGCGGGCGCGCCACCAGGCAAGCCGGTGCACGGAGTCCTGGGGGAAGACCGACTGGATGGCGGTGATGAGCAGGCCGAGGGCGAAGCAGGTGAAGGCCACGGCGGTCAGCCACCACGGCGCGCCGATCAAGGCCAAAGCGAGGCCGCTGATGCCGGTGGCGGCGCGCGGTCCCGCCGCGCCCGCTCCAGTCGTAAATCGTCGTTCCCCGTTGCAGGTATGCCCGATGCTCCTCGTCGGCGTGGAGGGTGTCCTGATGCAGCTCGTTCCAGGCCTCGCCCTCCTCCTGCAGCAGCTGCTCGTTGGCATCGGCCTGCGGACCGGTGAGCAGGTCGCGGGCGATATTGGCCACGACCTGGAAACGGGCCGGGGAGTGCCAGGCCACGTCCTCCTCCAGCGCCGTCACCACGGCCAGCAGGCGCTGGTCGTCTTCGCCCAGCATCGTGTCGGACGTCCAGGCCGTTGCTGCGCGCACATCCGCGGCCGCCTCTAGAAGTTCGGTCTCCGGGCCGGTGCAGAGCGCGGCGGCCGCCAGCCTCCACAGGTTGCGGGCAGCACGGTGCCGCAGGAGGGGAAGCAGACCGTCCAGTAACTCGTCTGTGAACGGTTCGGCCACCGCGACGGCGGTCACCACGGCATCGGTTAGCATCCGGCCCTGGTAGTCACGGAACGCACGCTGGTACTGCCCCGGCAGTCGCAGGGAGATCGCGCGGGCCCGCTCCAACAGGTCGGTGCTCACCCGCAGCCGCAGGGGCCGATCCTGGCGTGGATCGTTTCGCCAGCGCGGCGGCGGCGGATAGCGCAACACGGTGGAGATGTGCGTCAGCCTGTCGTCAGGATGCTCCTGCTCCTGCCGCTCGACGTGCTCGGCCAGCAACCGGCGCACGGTCGCATCCCGCGAGGCGCCCTGCTTCGCCATGACAGCGGCCAGCGCATCGAAGACGCAGGGCGGGAGCCGGACGTTGGTCTCCACGTTCTTCGGAGTCTCCGGATGGACAGACACACCGCGATTATCGGCACCGGACCCAGCACTACGCACCCGGCCGGATCGAGAGCTGATCGGTCATCACCACCAGCAGCGTACCCCCCTCTCCGGTGCTCGCTCCTCACTGTCCTGCACGCCCGCGCAGCTTCAGCAACCGATGCCGTGCCCGCCCATTGATTGATCCGATCCGCTCACCCAACGGAGTCCCGACAAAGTCGGACTGTAGTAGGACTCCGTTACGTCTTCCGGTCGGGCCTGTTCGGGACCACGGTGGGTGTGTGGATGCACATGAAGTGAACCATGTTCGGGCGAAGTTGGCGTTGTTCGTGGCGGATGTGTTCGCCTCGGTGCCGCGGAAGGACCAGCGGGCCAAGGGCGACTGCTATCTGCGCGGGCTGATGCTGGACGGCCGCCGCAAGTCGATTCAGGCCATGGCCTCGCGATTACCGGACGGCAACGAGCAGAACCTGCAGCAGTTCGTGAACCAGTCCACGTGGGACGCCGTGCCAGTGCAGCGCCGGATCTGCGAACGGATGCTGCCGCTGATCGGTCCGGCGGCCTGGGTGATCGACGACGTGTCGGTGCCCAAGGACGGCCGGATGTCGGCCGGGGTGGCCCCGCAGTACTGCGGGGCCTTGGGAAAGAGGGCCAACTGCCAGGTCGCAGTCAGCGTCCACGCCGCGACCGATACCGCGTCCTGCCCGCTGCAATGGCGGCTGTTTTTGCCCGAGGAGTGGGCGTCGGACACCGTTCGCCGGGGCCTCGCCCGCATCCCGGCGGACGTCACGCACCGCGAGAAGTGGCGCCTCGCCCTGGACATGCTCGACACGCTCGCCGACTGGGGCATGAGGCCGCCGGTCGTGGTGGCCGACGCCGCCTACGGCACCAACGCGCACCTGCGGACCGCGCTGTCCGAGCGCGGACTTGCCTACGTCCTGGCCGTCCGGTCGGACGTGAGTGCCCACCCCTTCGAGGCGAAGCCCGTCGCACCGGCCCGCAACGGGAGCATCGGCTGCTGGCCACAGCCCCGCTACCGGCAGACCGCACCGTCGCTGGCAGCTCTGGCCGCCGGCCTCGGACAGGAGGCATTCACCTCGCTCACCTGGCGGCACGGCTCGCGAGGGGAGTTACGCTCCCGCTTCGCCGCCGTGCGTGTACGCCCGGCCGGCAAAGCAGTCGAGCGCCCCATCAAAGCCGCGGCCTCGGCCGGACAGGGCTGGTGGGACGGGATCCTGCCCGACTGCTGGCTGCTGGTCGAATGGCCCGCCGGCGCCGAAGCGCCGACCGATTACTGGCTGTCCAACCTGCCGGCCGACACCCCGATCGCCGACCTGGTCCGTCTGGCCAAGGTCCGCTGGCGCATCGAGCACGACTACCGCGAACTCAAGCACGGCCTGGGCCTGGACCACTTCGAGGGGCGTTCCTGGCCGGGCTGGCACCACCACGTCACCCTCGTGACCGCCGCCCACGCCTTCCTCACCGAACAGCGCCTGGCCCCAAAAGTGCCCGGCCCTGTCCCACCCTCTACCAAGCCCTCGACGCCCTCCAGGCCGTCCTGAGGTGCTGGACCGGCGTCTGCACCACCTGCCAGCAACCCCTGCCCAGCGGGCAGCACTCAAGACCGAGATCGACATGGACCTAACGGAGTCCTGGTAGGTACTGACGGTGCTTGAGCTGGCTTCCCCCCAGGCCGTCGGCCAGAGCGACGACGAGCCGGATTCGGTCGACGTAATACCTGAACTCCGGCACCTGACGGACTACCTCGTGTGCCATCATCCGACCGGCGTGCATGAGGAAGTAGTCGTCCTGCAACACCCGACCGCTGGTAACCCGGCGCCGACGAACCATCAGTCCGTGGCTGCGCAGCACCGCAAGCGCCTCGTCTAGTGTGGTGCGCCGGAAATGGCGAGACTAAGTCTGTTTCAGGTTTCAGTGGTCGGCGGGTTGATTTTGGTGAGGTAGTCGGCGAGGGAGTTGAGGATCTCGTCGGCGGTCTTGGTCCAGGTGAAGGGCCTGGGGTTCTCGTTCCATCCGTCGATCCAGGCCCTGATGTCTTGCTCCAGTGCCTCCACGGAGTGTGCACCCCGCGGCGGATGAGCTTGTCCGTCAGCAGGCCCAACCACCGCTCGACCTGGTTCATCCACGAGGAGCCGGTGGGGGTGAAGTGGACGTGGAAGCGTGGGTGTTTGCCGAGCCACGTCCTGATCTCGGC
>NZ_JBEZKJ010000155.1:0-11771 GCF_040651675.1 Streptomyces sp. NPDC048415
GGCCCTGCCGGATTTCCGCCAAGAGCGCCTTGAGGGCCGCCGATTGCTGCCTGGACTCCCCCAACAGCCCAGCGAGCTACCGAGCTGCTCCACCCCGCGCCGTTGTGTTGCAACCGTACCACGGCGCGGGGTGGTCCCTTGATCAGCCGCTGCCCGAGCTCTTGTCGCCGCCAGGACTGCTGCTGGGACTGCTGCTCGGACTACTGCTGGCAGTGCCGCTCGGAGTACTGCTGCTCTTGTCGCTGTTCTTGCCGCCACTGCCGCTGCCACTGGTCTTGCCGGCCTTGGCCTGCGCGTCCTCGGCCCGCTTCAGCGCGTCCTGAAGATTCTTCTGCGCTTCGCCGTACGCCTTCCAGTCGCTCTTCTTCAAGGCTTCCTGGCCCTGGTCGAAGGCCTTCTGGGCGTCGTTGAGCGCCTCTTGGACCGTGGGATTGCTCGATGTGGGGGGACTGGTCCCCTCGTCGGACGGCGGGCTGGTCGAACTGTCCGCTCCGAAGACCTTGTTGAGCGCCTCACCGAGCGTGTTCTCGAAGGCGGTGCTGCCTCCGTAGGTCACCAGCACCTTGCGCAGCAGCGGGTACTTGATTCCACCGCCGCGTACATAGACGGGCTCGACGTAGAGCAGTCCTCCGTCGAGCGGAACCGTCAGCAGATTGCCGTACTCGACTTGGGAGTCACCGCCGCTCAGCAGTCTGATCGACTCGGCGATGGCCGGCTCGGAATTGAACTGGCTCTGCACCCGTTTGGGTCCGTCGATGGTTTTGCCCGTCGGCAGTTTCAGGATGCTGATCTTGCCGTAATCGGGCGTGCCCGCATCGGCGTTGACGGACATGAAGGCGCTGAGGTTGTCGCGGCCGTTCGGCGTCAGTGTCGTCGTCAGCGAGAATTCCTGCGACGTGTCGCCGGGTAGCTTCATGCTCAGGTAGTACGGCGGCACGGCGCTGCCCGACTTGTTGGTCGGGTCGTCCGGGACCTGCCACACCTCACTGCCGCTGAGGAAGGTCTGGGCGTCCTTCACGTGATAGCGGGTCAGCAGTTCGCGCTGGACCTTGAACAGGTCCTGCGGGTACCGCAGATGAGCCATCAGCGACGGCGAGATCGACTTCTTGGACTTCACCGTGTTCGGGAACGCCTTCATCCAGGTCTTCAGGACCGGATCCTTGGTGTCCCACTGGTAGAGCTTGACGTCACCGCTGTACGCGTCGACGGTCGCCTTCACCGAGTTGCGGATGTAGTTGACCTGGTTCTGCTGGGCCACCACCGCACGCTGGTTGTTGGCCGCCGTCAGCGAGTCCGCCGTGGTGTCACCGAGGGTGGTGCGGGAGGCGTACGGATAGCCGTTGGTGGTCGTGTATGCATCCACGATCCACTGGATCCTTCCGTCGACGACCGCCGGGTAGGCGTCACCGTCGATGGTCAGCCAGGGGGCCACGGCCTCGACCCGCTCCTTGGGGGTGCGGTTGTAGAGGATCCGCGAACCCTCCCCGATAGCGCCCGAGTACAGGATCTGCGGCTCGCCGAACGCCGCCGCGTACGCGGCCCGGTTGATCGGGCTGGAGAGGCTGACCCCGCTCTTGCCCTTGTAGCTGGTGGTCTTCTCACCGCTGTCGTCGGAGTAGTCGATCTCCTTCTGGGGACCGCCGACGATCGAGTACTGAGTGGTCTTCTCGCCGTAGTAGATCTGCTGCTGGTATTTACCCAGATCGCCCTTGGACGGCAGGTCGTACTCGGTGAAGACCGGCCGGCCCTCGGAGTCGGCGGTGGTGCCCTTGGCGGCGACGACACCGTATCCGTGCGTGTAACGGAAGTGGTCGTTGATCCAGTTGTTCTTCGGAATGCCCTGGAGGTTCAGCTCGCGCAGACCGAGGACCGTGTCCTGGTCCTTGCCGTCCTTGGTGTACCGGTCGACGTCCAGGTTCGACGGGAAGCCGTAGTAGTTCCGTACCTGCTGGAGCTGCTGGAAGGTCGGCGACACGATGTTCGGGTCCATCAGCCGGACACTCGCGGCGGTGTCGGCGTCGTCGCGGAGCTTGGTCTTGTCCTTGGTGTCGCTCGAGCCCGGGTAGTCCGTCACGTCGGTGCCGTCGATCCCGTACGCCTCCCGGGTCGCCTTCAGGTTCTTCTCGACGTACGGCGCTTCCTTGGCCTGCTCGTTCGGCTGGACCTGGAACTTCTGGACGATCGCCGGGTAGAGGCCGCCGATGAGGATCGCCGAGAGCACCATCAGGCCGAAGCCGATGACGGGCAGCTGCCAGGTGCGCCGCCACAGGGTGGCGAAGAAGAGCAGGGCGCAGATGACGGCGATGCAGAACAGGATCGTCTTGGCGGGCAGATACGCGTTCGCGTCGACGTACCTGAGGCCTGTCCAGTTGCCGGTCGCCTTGAAGTCGCTGGATTTCACCGCCAGTCCGTACCGGTCGAGCCAGTAGGCGACCGCCTTCAGCGCGACGAAGATGCCGAGGAGCACGGAGAGATGACCGGTGGCCGCACCCGTGGCGCGCGCCCCCGGGCTGGTGATCCGCAGCCCCCCGTACAGGTAGTGCGTGAGTGCGGCGGCGATCAGCGAGAGCACGGCGGCCGCGAAGCCGAAGCCGAGCAGGAAGCGGTACCAGGGCAGGTCGAAGGCGTAGAAGGCGACGTCGAGGTGGAACTGGGGGTCCTTCTGGTGGAAGGGCACTCCGTTCACCCACATCAGCCACGTACGCCACTGGCCCGAGGCGGACGCGCCGGCGATCAGCCCGACCAGGGAGGTGATGGCGAACAGCAGCCACCTCTTGTAGGGCGCGATGCCCATCCGGTACCGGTCGAGGCTCCGCTGCTCCATGGACATGGCGCTCAGCGGCGGGCGCAGCCGGTGCGCCAGCCCGATGTTCACACCGACCGCGGCCGCCATCAGCAGGCCGAAGACGAAGAAGAGCCCGATCTTGGTCCACAGGGTGGTCGTGAAGACGGACGAGTAGTGAACCGATCGGTACCAGAGCCAGTCCGTCCAGAACCCCGCGAACATGACGAAGGCCATGGCCAGCACGGCCAGCACGCCCAGCGTCATGAGCAGGGTCCGGACACGCCGGGACGGCCGGCCCACTCTGATCCGTGGCCCCGTCGGGCCTCCGCCGCGGTCCGGCATCTGGAAAGCCAAGGTGCGCACCTCGAAGTCGCTGTTGATCCGTCAGGTCCCCGTGATGGTGGACCGTCCGTAAGGCTCCGTGATCGTGGAGCCTCATCTATGCAACTTACTCACGCTTTACTCGGTTCCCGGTTCCGGGGACTAACGAGGCAGGATTGTGACCATGTCCAACACTCCCATGGCAGCGAGCCCGCTCACCCGGGCCGTACTCGAGATCGACGAGTACGCCTCCGGCCTCGGCTGGGACCAGCCCGCTCGCCTTTTCGCCCTCGTAGACACCGCGCGGCTGCGGGTCCAGGAACCCGGCCTCGCCGCCCAGCTCGGCCTGGAGGACGAGCAGGAGACCACCGGTCTCACCCCCATCGAGCAGGACGAGATCCCTGCGAACAAGCCGCTGGACGAGTTCCTCGGCACCATCGCGTGGCCGGACGCCGTGGTCGGCTGCGCGCTCACCGTGGAGCGGCTGATGCTGCCGCCGTCTGCGGAGGCCGCCGTCCCGGAGGGACTCGGTGAGAAGAAGCTCGCCAAGTGGGTCGCCGAGCACCCGGACCGTCAGGAGGTACGCATGACGGTGGGCGTTCTGCGCGACGGCACCCGCGACTCGGCGCTGCGGCTGCGCGAGAAGGACGCGCCGACGGAGGTGCTCACCGGGTCGAACCTGGTGCCGGGGCTGGCGGAGGCTCTGTCGGCGACGTTCGCGGAGTAGTCCTTAGGACTACTGGGCCGGGCACTTGGGCAGGTCGGCCGTCTTGCCCGAGTTGATGTCCTTGAGGGCGCTCATCGCGTCGTCGATGGTGTTGACCTTGACGAGCGTGAGCCCCTCGGGGGTGTCCTTGGCGGCGGCCGCGCAGTTGTCCTTGGGCGTCAGGAAGTACTGGGCGCCCTTCTCGCGGGCGCCGACCGTCTTCATCTCGATGCCGCCGATCGGGCCGACCTTGCCGTCGTCGTCGATGGTGCCGGTGCCCGCGACGAACTTGCCGCCGGTGAGGCTGCCCGGGGTGAGCTTGTCCACGATGCCGAGGGCGAACATCAGTCCCGCGCTGGGTCCGCCGACGTCGGCGAGCTTGATGTCGATGAGGAACGGGAACGTGTGGTCGGTTCCGGCCGAGATCCCGACGATCGCCCGACTCGTACCGCCGTCGTCGGACTTGGTCGTGGTGATGGTCACGTCCTTGGTCGCGGTCGCCGTCTTGTTCTCCTTCTCGGCGGCGGCCTGCTCCTTGGCGGGCACGATCGTGAAGACGACCTTCTCGCCCGGCTTGTGCTTGGTGACCAGTTTCGCGACGTCGTCCGGCGCCTTCACCGTCGTACCGTCGACGGCCTTGATGACGTCTCCGGCGTGCAGCCGTCCCTCGGCCGGGGAGGCCTTGAGGACGGTGGAGACGATCACCCAGGACTTCACCGGGATGTTCAGCTCCTTCAGGGCGGCGACCTTGGCGCTCTCCTGGGACTGGTTGAACTCCTCGGCGTTCTCCTGCGTCGACTGCTCCTCGGTCTTGCCGTCGGGATAGAGCGTGTCGTGCGGCACGACCTTGTTGTCGTGCGCGAGCCAGCCGTACACAGCTTCGACGAGGTTCATGTTGTAGTCGGCGCTGGTGACCCGGACGGTGGTCATGTTCAGGTTTCCGGTCGTCGGATATGTCTTACGGCCGGAAATCTGCAGCACGGGCTCGCCGTCGTGCTCGCCCAGCGTGTTCACCGTGGGGCCCGGTGACATCTCCGAGTACGGCACTTTGATGAACACTCCCGCGCACAGGAGCGCGATCAGGATCAGAGTGGAGGCGAGCATCGTCGCGGTGCGGCGTGGCATGGAACGACAGTACGGGACGGTGCTGTCAGAGCACCGTCGGGGCCGTCCGTACGCGGCCGCAGCGCGGGCGTGGAGGCGTCTCAGAGGGCGTCGGAGGGGGACTTCTCCCCGGCCTCGGACCGCTCCATGGCTTCACGGAAGCGGGTGTATCCCGCGAGCTCGCTGCCGTCTCCCGCTGTCTTTCGATTACGGCCGGCCCAACTGCCCCAGAGTCCGGCACCGATCGCGGCCAACAGCGGAATCAGCAACCAGGCGAGCGCCGCCATGCCGACCTCCCAACCCCATGAGCGACCGCAACTGACTGATCAGCAGATTAACCATCCGCCGTGTTAACGCTCGCGGCAGGGGCCCGGTTACGCAACCGGAGGACGGCCAGGCCACTCCGCGCTCCGGGCGGCTGTCGGTCCACTCCCGCCTGCTGAGGGAGCTCGCCTGTCAGCAGGCGCCGACCCACTCCTGCGAACCGTCCGAGAACTTCTGGTGCTTCCAGATCGGCACTTCGTGCTTCAGGTCGTCGATGAGCTTGCGACAGGCCTCGAACGCCTCACCCCGATGCGGGCACGAAACGGCGACGACCACCGCGAGATCCCCGACGGCCAGATTACCGACGCGATGGACGGCTGCCAGCGCCCGCACCGGATACTCGGCGGCCACCTTCTCGGCGATCCGGCGCATCTCCGCCTCGGCGCTGGGGTGACACGAATACCCCAGCTCATCGACGTCGGCACCCCCGTCGTGGTTCCGCACCGTCCCCACGAACAGCGCGGTCCCCCCGGCGGCGTCATCTCCCACGGCCCTGAAGACCTCGTCCAGGGAGAGCGCTTCGTCGCGGATCGCGAGCAGCCGGATGGGATCCTGCGCGGCCTGCTCACCGGGGTGGTCAAAGGTAGGTGCCATACCCCCATCGTGCCGCACCCGACTGACACCCCGAAATACCGTTTTCACCCGGCACACACGCGTGGCCTTTTGGAGCCTCCTACAGATCACAGCCCGTCCGGCGTCTGAGGACGAGCGCGAAGCGCGACAGGGGCGTCTGGGGGCGCAGCTCCAGGTACGGGACGGGTAGAGGCAAAGGGGGCGAATCCCGCTAGTGCAAAGGCGCGCCACGCCGGGCGGCCCCTCCGAAACGCGCGACCGCGTCAGATCCGCCGCCGAGCCTTCCGAGCCCGCCGCACCAGCGCAGCCGTACCCAGCAGAGCCACCGTCGCCCCCGCGGCCCCCGCCGCAGTGGCGTCCTTGCGCCCCAGCCGCCGCCCGGCCACCGTATGCCGCCCGGCAACCTCCTCGAGCAGCTCGGCGAGGACCTCCTCATTGGTCCATTGAGGCCGCCACCCGGCGTCATGCAACCGGCTCCCGCTCACCACCCAGGGATACATCGTGTACGCCAGGTCCCCGGCGGGCGAAGGAGTGAGCCCGATCCGGTGAAGCCGGGCCGCCGCGCCGAGGGCGACCGCGGACGGCAGCTCCATCCGCCGGATACCGCTCAGCTCCTCGACCTCCTCCTGCTCCAGCCACCCGTCGCACCCGACGGCCAGCTCACCCTCCACCTTCTCGACGACGGCGTACTCCAGAGCGCCGCACAGGTCCTCGACATGGCAGAACTGCCAGGCGGGCCGGGACCCCGCTACCACCAACAGCCGAGGCGACTCGAAATACCTGGTCAGAGCGGTGTCGGTCCCCCCGACGAGGATGGCGGGCCGCACCACCGTGACGTTGAGTCCCGGATGCGCCCGCGGCGCACGCCGCGCGAGCCGCTCGATCTCCAGGAGGTCACCCACCCCGGTGGCCTCGGCCGTCGCCCGCAGTTCGGCGTCTTCGGAGAGGGGCAGTTCGTTGTCGGGCAGCGCCCCGTAGACCATCGCGGAGGTGCACAGCACCACCCGGTGGACCCCGGCCGCCGCGGCGGCGGTGAGCACGGTCTGCGTCCCCCGGACGTTGTACGCCGTCCGCGCCGCCGCGTCCGTCTCCAGATCGAGGTCGAGCGCGAGATGCACCACGACGTCAGCCCCGCGCAGTTTCTCGGCGATCGCCGGGTCCCGGACGTCCAGGATGTGCCACTGGGCGGCGGCGCACTCGCCGCGCCGCTCGTCGATGGCGATGACCTGCTTGATCTCCTCGCTGGCGGCGAGCCGCTCGGTGAGCAGCGCCCCCACGCCGGACGCGGCGCCGGTGACCGCGACGACGGGCCCGCGCGAGGCCGGGCTGGTTGATAGGTTTCGCGCTGCGCGAACCTGCGGATCTGGGGAACTCACCGGGCGTCTCCAGCGGTTGTCTTCAGTAACGGACGCGTGTGAAGCGTCCATACCAGGTGGCATCCATCCTGCCGCAGGCCGAGAGTCGGCGAAGCACCGAGGCCCGATCGGCCTCGTGTGTCTACGCTGGGTGGTGTTGTGGGCAGCCGCCGTCGGAACGAACCGGCGGCCTTACCAGCCGAGGAATCCCGTGAGTGACACCCCATTCGGATTCGGCCTTCCGCCGGAGGAGCCGGAAGACGGCGACGAGGGCAAGAAGAAGGACCAGGAGAGCGGCGGTGGTCAGGGACCGTTCGGTTTCGGGCTGCCCGGAGCCGGTGGCCCCGGGGCCGACAATCCGCTCGCAGCGATGTTCGGTTCCTTGAACCCCAATGACCTGGGCGCCGCGTTCCAGCAGCTGGGCCAGATGCTCTCGTACGAGGGCGGCCCGGTGAACTGGGACATGGCCAAGCAGATCGCCCGCCAGACGGTCTCCCAGGGCACTCCTGACGGCACCAAGGACGCGAGCGTCGGCCCCGCCGAGCGCTCCGCCGTCCAGGAGGCCGTGCGCCTGGCCGACCTGTGGCTGGACGACGCGACGTCCCTGCCGTCCGGCGCCGGCTCCGCCGTGGCCTGGAGCCGCGCGGAGTGGGTCGAAGCGACTCTTCCTGTGTGGAAGGAGCTCGTCGACCCGGTCGCCGAGCGTGTCGGCGCGGCCATGGGCGATGTCCTGCCGGAGGAGATGCAGGCCATGGCTGGCCCGCTCATCGGCATGATGCGCTCCATGGGCGGCGCCATGTTCGGTTCGCAGATCGGGCAGGCCGTGGGCGTGCTCGCGGGCGAAGTCGTCGGCTCGAGCGACGTCGGTCTGCCGCTCGGCCCGGCCGGCAAGGCCGCGCTGCTGCCGCTGAACATCGAGTCGTTCGGCAAGGACCTGGGCATCCCCCAGGAGGAGGTACGGCTCTACCTCGCCCTGCGTGAGGCCGCCCACCAGCGCCTCTTCGCGCACGTCCCGTGGCTGCGCTCGCACCTGTTCGGCGCGGTCGAGGGGTACGCGCGCGGGATCAAGGTGGACACGGCCAAGCTGGAGGACGTGGTCGGCCAGTTCGACCCACAGAACCCGGAAGAGCTGCAGGCGGCGCTTCAGCAGGGCATGTTCCAGCCGGAGGACACGCCCGAGCAGAAGGCCGCACTGGCCCGCCTGGAGACGGCGCTCGCGCTCGTCGAGGGCTGGGTGGACGCGGTGGTGCACGCGGCCGCCAAACCGCGTCTGTCGTCCGCGGACGCGCTGCGCGAGACGCTGCGCCGCCGCCGTGCCACGGGCGGTCCCGCCGAGCAGACGTTCGCCACGCTGATCGGTCTGGAGCTGCGCCCGCGCCGACTGCGGGACGCCTCGCGCCTGTGGGCCTCACTGACCGACGCGCGCGGTGTCGACGGCCGTGACGGCCTGTGGGCCCACCCGGACATGCTGCCGACCGCGTCCGACCTGGACGACCCGGACGGCTTCGTGCACCGCGAGCAACTGGACTTCTCCGAGCTCGACAAGATGCTCGGCGAGGCGGCGGGCGGCTCCGGCGAGAAACCGAACCTGAAGAAGGACGACGCCCCCAAGGACGACGACAAGGGCGACGACAAGGGCGACGACACCGAGTGAGCCTTCACGACGACGCGGTCCTCGTACTGAAGAGCTACGAGGACCAGGAAGAGCTGCGACAGGCCTATCTGGACCATCTCTGCGAGCACCCGGACGGCACCTGGAAGTCCTGCCCGTCCGGGCACGTCACGGCGAGCGCCCTGGTGATCGACCCGCCGCACGGCCGCGTCCTGCTGACCCTGCACCGCAAGCTCCAGATGTGGTTGCAGATGGGCGGGCACTGCGAGCCGGACGACGTGACGCTGGCGGCCGCGGCCTTGCGTGAGGCGACGGAGGAATCGGGGATCCCGGGCTTGACGCTGCTGCCGGGCGGCCCCGTCCGCCTGGACCGGCATCCCATCCCGGGCCCCTGCACCCAGCACCTGGATGTGCAGTACGCGGCGCTCGCCCCCGAGGGCGCTCAGGCCGCGATCAGCGACGAGTCACTGGACCTGCGCTGGTTCACGTACGACGAGGTCGCGGACGTGGCCGACGATTCGGTCGTACGACTCGTGGAGGCGACCCGCGCCCGGCTGTGAAGGGGTGAGTGCGACCGAATGTGTAAGGGGCGAGCGCCATTAGCGGTCGCCCCTTACGTTTGCGTCCTGGACGCTAGCTCCAGACGTTGCCCTGGTTCTGCGCATGGGCTCCGTGCTGGCCCATGCCGTACTGGGCGCGCAGGCCCTGGCCGATGACGGCGTTCTGCGGCGGCAGCAGCTCGCTGGGCTGGACGAGCGCGTAGCCCTGGCCCATGAAGCTGAGCTCCCAGCCCTCACTGGTGTTGCCGCGCCGCCGCCACACTCCGGAGGAGTGGGTCTGGGCCTGCATCTGCACGCGCAGGCTCGTGGACCACGCGACGATCGCGTCGGCGTCGCAGTTGACGTACCGATCGGGCGTGACCTGCATCATCAGCGGCATCCCGGAGGTCATCAGCGCGACCTTGCCGCGCCCCGTGATGTTGAGCTGGTACTTGCCGGAGCCGGAAATGCCGTACTGGCTGTCCACGGCGATGACCTCGTGGTGCAGCCCGGAGTCCATCGCCAGCACGTAGCTGCTGTCGACGGTGAGGCCGTCCTGGTCGACGTCCACGACGTGCACATGCTGAGCGAGGTTGGCCAGGTAGACCGTCCCCTGCCCATGACAGCGCATCAGGTCGAGGCCCTCACCGGTGTACGCACGCGCGCGGTGCTGGCTGTTGTTCTGGTACTCGGCGTCGAACTCGACGAGCCCCTGGTACGCGACCATGGTGCCCTTGCGGGCGAGGATGTCGTCGTGGCCCTCCAGGACGACGCGCAGCATCTGCGAGTTCTGCAGGCTGTAGCGCTCCTGGGTCTGCTGTTCGTTGTAGCCGAAAAGCGGGCTCTGCATGGTGTGTTGCTCCCCCTCAGCCCCGGACTCGGAGGCGGTCGGTGCTGTCCTCGCTGGGCTGCACGACGACGATCCCCTGCCCGGAGAACGCCATCTGGTACGCCTCGCCGCTGCCGCGCCCGATCAGCGCCTGCGCCTTGAAGCTGCGCTTGCCCTTCACCTTGAGGTTCGGGGACCAGGCGACGAGCGCGTCCGGGTCGACGTACGTCTCGTCCTCACCACCGCCGCAGTCGACGACGATCGGCTTGCCCCGGGAGGTCAGCGCGACCCAGCCCTGGCCGGAGATCTTGGTGTTCCACAGACCCTGCCCGGCGAACTTGGCGAGCCCCTTCACCCGCTCGACGCCCCACGTGAGGTGGGCGTCGAAGGCGAGCAGGTTGGTGGCGTTGACGGAGATCGCGTCCCCGTTGAGGTTGATGACGACGACGTTCGCCCCGTAGTCGGCGAGGTAGAGCAGGCCGTCGCCGGAGCACTTCATCAGCGGCGCGCCCTCGCCGGTGACCCAGTCGCGTGCGATCTGGCGTACGGCGGGCGGGTTGGGCTCGTACTGGACGAACCCTTCGTAGGCGACCATCGACCCCACGCGCGCGAGGAGGTCGTTTCCGGTCTGCATGGCGACCTTCAGCATGTGATTGCCGTGGTTCTCCATGCGGGCGGCGACGGGTGCCGGGGCGAAGCCCGCGAGTGGCTGGTTCATGACGGGCTCCCTCAGACCTCGTACGGCTGGACGACGATGAAATTGCCGGGCGCGGCGCGGAACTGGAGGTTCACGCTCTCTCCGGTGTCACCCGGGTAGGCGTTCCGGCGCATCCGCACCTGGCTGGAGACGATCACCTGTGCGGCCGCGGACCACGCGACGACGGCGTTGCAGTCGGCGAACGTCGTGGGCGTCACAGGCAGCACGACGGGGGCACCGTGCGTCTTCACGACGATCGTGCCCGTCCCCTGGAACTGCATCGTGAACAGCGCGCCGCCGGGGATGCCGTGCCCCTCGATCCGGCGAACCTCGTACTGGAGCGACTCGTCGAAGGCGAGCACGTTCTCCGCGGAGACACAGATCGCGTCGCCCTGGAGCTCGACGGGGTGCACATGGGTGGCGTTCTCGGCGAGAAACACCTGGCCCTGGCCGGTACAGCGCATCAGCTGCATCTCCTGGCCGGTCGCGTTGCCCACGATCCGCCCGGCGAAGCCCGCGCCCTTGTAGCTGAAGTCGACCTTGCCCTGGTAGAGCACCATGCTGCCCTGACGGGCCAGCACGGGCTGGCCGCCGATACCGAGGTCGACGCGGATGAGCTTCTTGTTCTGCTGGGTCCACCGCTGGCCGGTGGGCGTCTCCTTGAAGGCTCCGAGCGCTGCGGCCACCCCGGCACCTCCCTGCGGGGCCCCTTGGGGAGCGCCGTACGGGGAGGGCGCGCCGGGCTGACCCGGGTACTGGCCCGGGACCTGCCCGTACTGAGGCTGCTGACCGTACCCGGGGGGCGCGGTCGGAGCCTGCTGGCCGTATCCGGGCGGCGGTCCGGGCTGCCCGGGGGGCTGTGCGTACGGCGCGGGGCCCGGCGGCGGCACGGTGCCGCCCGGCGGGTGGTGCAGGGGCGCGACGAA
>NZ_JBEZKJ010000156.1:0-5435 GCF_040651675.1 Streptomyces sp. NPDC048415
CGTCCGTGAGCTCGTGTCGCCGCACCATACGGGCGTCCTGCCCGGCAAACCACGAGATCCACCCAGCCCACCAAGAGCCATCAGAAATGGCCTAGTAGTGCCTCGGGATGGTGAAACGGCGTCGGGGCGAGTTGCCGGAGTTCGTTGCAGATGTGGTGGCTTCTCTGGCGCGGCAGGATCAGCGGCGGTGGGTGAGTGTCATCTGCGGGGTCTGCTGCTGGACGGTCGGCGTAAGTCGATCCAGCCGATGCCCGAGCGGTTGCCGGACGGCAACATGCAGGCACTGCCACTGCGGAGCCCTGGGAAAGGGGGCCAACTGCCAGGTCACCGTCAGCGTGCACGCGGCCACCGACACTGCGTCCTGTCTGCGGGAGGGTTCCTGCCCAGGAGTGGGCGCGGATGACAAGCGGTGCCAGGCGGCCAGAGTGCCCGACAATCTCGGACGTGTGTCCAAGACTTGGCTGGCGTTGGACCTGATCGACCGGCTGGCTGCATGGCTGCCGACGGTGCTGGCGATCGTGGCCGACGCCGGCTAAGGCCGCAGCGTCTCATTCCGGCGCGTACTGGCAGGACGCCGCTGGTCATACGTGATGCCCGTCGATCCCAAGGCGACCGTCCGCCCAGCGGCGGCAGAGCCGCAGCAGCCCCGACTACGGCGGGTTGGGGCCGCCGACCCTGCCTGGGGGTTGGACCACTTCGAGGACCGCACCTGGCGCGGCTGGCACCACCACGTCACCGTCGTCACCGTCGCCCAGGCCTTTCTTTCCTCACCCTGCGACGACGGCTTGACCCAACAGCCAACGCCCCGTCTGACCCTCCGCCAGGTCCTGCACGCCCGTCAGGACCTGTGGATGCCCGCGCGTGGAGTCGGGCCAGAAGGGGCGCCGGGGGTCGTGGTGAGCGGGGCGACGTCTTGGCAGCGGTACACCACGTCGTCGTGGGTCTCCGCCGCGGTGCGTCAGGGAGACGCGTGTCACATTCGGCGATGTCACATCTCGCCGAGCTGTCCCGTCGTAGAGGTGTATCCGCCAACAACGGCAAGGAGTCCACCATGGAAGCCCGCTTGAACCTCTTCGCCAGCCCGGTCGCAGCCAAGTTCGCGAAGCACATCGTCGCGGCGGGCAAGGTGATCGAGGACTCGACGCTGCCCGCCGCGACGCAGGAGCTGGTGAAGCTCCGCGCCAGTCAGATCAACGGCTGCGGTTTCTGCACCGACATGCACTCCAAAGACGCCGCGCACGCCGGGGAGACTTCGGTGCGCCTCAACCTGGTCGCGGCCTGGCGAGAGGCCACAGTGTTCACCGACGCCGAGCGCGCAGCCCTGGAGCTGACGGAGCAGGGCACCCGCATCGCTGACGCGGCTGGTGGGGTCACGGACGACGCCTGGGCGAATGCCGCCAAGCACTACGACGAGGAGCAGCTCGCCTCCCTGGTGTCGATCATCGCCGTCATCAACGCCTTCAATCGCCTGAACGTCATCGTCCAGCAGCCCGCCGGCGACTACCAGCCCGGCCAGTTCGGATAACGAGGAGTAGCCGGCCGGGGCCGTCGGTGCCATCTGGCGCCAGTAACAGCACGCGCCCCGGCACGGCTCGCCTAGGCCCGGGGCGTTGTTCTGGTCCGCCCGGCGGTCCGACTGATCCAAAGGCGTCGGCCGGGGCGGTTCCGTGTGGGTCATCGGTTCTTCCGCGTGGGCTTATGGCGGCTCGGTGCCTGCTGCCGCGTTACTTTGCTCCAGACGGCGTCGGGCCGGGAAGCCGGCAGATCCCGACAGTCACCCGGCTGATCGGGATCGCACCGGAAGACACCCAGTGGCACCTGCTCACGCCGTAATTCACCGGTTCGCCTGGGTTCAGTGATGCAGGCACGGGTACAGCAGGAGTTCATGCGGTCGACCTTCATTCCTCGGTCCGAGGCGGACCGCGCACATGGCCCACAGGATGTACGGGAGAGTGCTCGTGTACGACGTCGGTCCGGTCCCCGGCCCCTGGCTCGCGGGCGTCCTCGTGGCGGGCGGCGCGTCAGAAGGCGATCTGTCGGCCGCGCGAGCCCAAATGGGCTTCTCTCTGGCCTGGCACATCATCGTCGCCTGTCTCGGGGTCGGCCTGCCCGCCCTCACCCTGCTCGCCGAGTGGCTGGGCATCCGCACGGGCAGACCCGCCCTGCAGTTGCTGGCCCGGCGCTGGGCGCGGGCCATGGGCGTCCTGTTCGCCGTGGGAGCCGTGTCGGGGACGATCCTCAGCTTCGAGATGGGGCTGCTCTGGCCCGGACTGATGGGAAAGTTCGGGCAGGTCATCGGGCTTCCCTTCGCTCTCGAGGGCATCGCCTTCTTCATCGAGGCGATCTTCCTCGGCATCTACCTGTACGCCTGGGACCGGCTCTCGCCACGTCAGCACCTGCTCACCGGGATTCCCATCGTGATCGCGGGTACCGCCTCGGCGTTCTTCGTGGTCTGCGCGAACGCCTGGATGAACCAGCCGCGCGGATTCACCCTGCGCGACGGCAAGCTCGTACACGTCGACCCGTGGGCGGCCATGTTCAATCCCGCGAGCCCTCCGCAGACGGTGCACATGATCCTCGCCGCGTTCATGGTGGCGTCGTTCCTGACCGCCGCCGTCTACGCGGTCGCCCTGCTCAGGGGGCGCCGCGACGCCTACCACAAGGCGGGCTTCGCCATCCCGTTCACGGTGGGGGCGGTGGTGACCCCCTTCCAGATCGTCGTGGGTGACTGGGCCGCCCGCTTCCTGTCCGACTACCAGCCGACGAAGCTGGCGGCCATCGAGGGCGTCTACCACACCGGCTCCCATGTGCCCCTCACCATCGGCGGAGTCGCCGGAAGCGGCGGACTGAAGTACGGACTGGAGATCCCCGACGGCCTGTCGCTGCTGGTGGGATATCGGGCCGGGACCGTCGTCCAGGGGCTGGACCGCGTACCGCGCAGCCAGTGGCCCGCGGTCACCGGGGTGCACTGGGCGTTCGACATCATGGTCGGCGTCGGGTTCTTCCTCCTCGCCCTCGGCCTGTGGCTGCTGCTGGCCTGGTGGCGCACCCGACGGACCGGCGGCGAACTGCTCGACCGACGTGGCACCCGACTGCTGCTGTTGTTGGTCGCGGTGAGCGGTCCGGCCTCCGTCGTGGCACTCGAAAGCGGCTGGAGCGTCACCGAGCTGGGACGCCAGCCGTGGATCGTGTGGGGCGTGATGAGCGTGCGGGACGCCGTCAATCCGGCGCCCGGACTGATGGCGGGCCTGTGGCTGGTGCTGGTGGTCTACGCCGGCATGACCGTCGCGACGGTGTACGTGCTGCGGCGCCTGGCCAGGAACACGGCCGTGCCGGTGGCTCCCCAGGAGGCGGACGTGAAGAACTATCCCGTCGTTTGATCCGACCGGCGCTCCGACCGGCGCTCCGATCGGGCCGCCGCCGCAGACCGTATAGCCACGTTCGTTGGAGGTCCTGTGCTCGCCGACACCGCCCTCGCCGTCATGTGGATCGGGCTGACCTGCTACGCCCTGTTCGGAGGCGCCGACTTCGGCGCCGGCGTGTGGGACCTCCTTGCGGGCGGCGCCCAGCGGGGGCAGGCCCAGCGGCGGCTCATCGAGCACAGCATCGGGCCGATCTGGGAGGCGAACCACGTCTGGCTGATCTTCGTGATCGTCCTGCTGTGGTCCGCGTTCTCCCCCGTCTTCGCCGCCGTCATGTCCACCCTTTACCTGCCGCTGACGTTCGCGGCGCTGGGCATCATCGCCCGCGGCGCCGCGTTCGCCTTCCGCAAGGCCAGCACCGAGCTGTGGCAACGGCGGCTGTTCGGCGCGTTCTTCGCGGTCTCCTCGGTTCTCACGCCGTTCTTCCTGGGCGCCGTCGCCGGAGGTGTCGCCTCCGGCCGGATTCCCGTCGGCCTTGCCCAGGGCGACGTCGTCACCAGCTGGCTGAACCCCACGTCACTGCTGGGCGGAGTGCTGGCCGTCTTCACCTGCGCCCACCTCGCCGCCGTGTACCTGTGCGCGGACGCGGCCCGGGAGCACGACGCCACGCTCGCCCGAACGTTCGCGCGACGGGCCGTCGCCAGCGGGCTGGCCAGCGGCGCGGTCGCCCTGGTCGGCACGGCCGTGCTGCACGCGGACGCCCCCGACCTCTTCCACGGCCTCACCCACCGCGCTCTGCCGCTCGTCGTCCTCAGCGCGGTCAGCGGGGGCGTGGGACTCGGACTGCTGATCAGGCGGCGCTATGTCGCGGCGCGGACAGCGGCCGCGCTGGCCGTCGCGGCGATCCTGTGGGCGTGGGGTGCGGCGCAGTACCCGGCCATGCTCGTCGGAAGCACGACCGTGGACCAGGCCGCCTCGCAGCCCGCCGTACTGTCCGCCTGCCTCATTGTCCTGGCCGCCGGAGCTGTTGTGCTGGTGCCCGCCTTGTGGCTGTTGTACGCGACCTTCCAACGCGCCGACACGGCGGAGCAGCCGCGCCGGTCGCCCACGTCCGACTGACGCGAAGGTCAAGGAGCAAGAGCAGCGCCCGCACCCGCCATCGGCGCGGCCTGTTGAGGGCTTGGCCGGGGAGGGCGTAGTCCCCCTGTCGCGTACCTTTGCCGGCGGCCACCTGCTCGAGCGCGGCCGCCTTTCCGGCAGCCCCGCCTCCGCGGCGCCGAGCGGAGACACCGCCCAGTTCAAGGGCGTGAACCGGGCCGACACGCGCGACAACTTCGTTGACGAGCCGGTCGTACTGTCCAGCAGCTCGAACTACTTGACGCCGTCGGGGTACTCCACGGCGTGGGCCCGCGACGAGAACCGCTTCTCCAGAATCTCCGGCTGCTCGGCGGGCACGGTCAGTATGTGGATCTTGACGACGCTCATGAACCCACCCTGGCCCAACCTCTCGCCATCACCCGGGCCAACTGGCGTCCCGCGGTACACCATCAGGTGGCTTATGGTCGCCGCACCGTTATTCACGTCAACCGATTTCCTATTCATTCCACTATCCAGCTCTTGGTACTGACCCACCGTCAGGAGCCCTGAACCAAGCCGAGGAGAGTGGAGAAAATGAGGACATCGCCGCGATGGCGATCTGTTCTGGCGTCAGCCGCCGTGGCTGCCGCGCTCGCCGCAGCCCCGTTGGCGAACGCGGGAACCGCCTACGCTCAGAACCACATCACCCCACACCCGCCGTACCCGATGAAGTCCGCCTATCCGGAGCATCCGGCGAAGCCTGCCTATCCGGAGAAGCCCGCCTATCCGGAGTATCCGGAGAAGCCCGTTTACCCGCAGTATCCGGCGAAGCCTGCCTACCCGGAGAGGCCTGCCTATCCGGCGAAGCCTGCCTACCCGACGTATCCGGCGAAGCCTGCCTACCCGGCGAAGCCTGCTTACCCGGAGAAGCCTGCCTACCCGACGTATCCGGCGAAGCCTGCCTACCCGGCGAAGCCTGCTTACCCGGAGAAGCCT
>NZ_JBEZKJ010000156.1:5535-11742 GCF_040651675.1 Streptomyces sp. NPDC048415
GCCTACCCGACGTATCCGGAGAAGCCTGCCTACCCGGCGAAGCCTGCTTACCCGGAGAAGCCTGCCTACCCGACGTATCCGGAGAAGCCCGCCTATCCGGCGAAGCCCGCTTACCCGGCGAAGCCCGCTTACCCGGCGAAGCCCGCTTACCCGGCGAAGCCCGCCTACCCGGCGAAGCCTGCCTACCCGACGTATCCGGCGAAGCCTGCCTACCCGGCGAAGCCTGCTTACCCGGAGAAGCCTGCCTACCCGACGTATCCGGAGAAGCCTGCCTACCCGGCGAAGCCTGCTTACCCGGAGAAGCCTGCCTACCCGACGTATCCGGAGAAGCCCGCCTACCCGAAGAAGCCTGCCTATCCGGAGAAGCCTGCCTACCCGACGTATCCGGAGAAGCCTGCCTACCCGAAGAAGCCTGCCTATCCGGAGAAGCCTGCCTATCCGGAGAGGCCTGCTTACCCGGAGAGGCCTGCTTACCCGGCGAAGCCTGCTTACCCGGAGAAGCCTGCCTACCCGGAGAAGCCCGCCTCCCCGGAGAAGCCAACGAAATCCGCCTAACCCACGAAGCCGCCGAATCGCACCATCCGCGCCACGAGAAGTCGGTACACGGGCACGGGGACAGCTCGTCGCACTCGCGAGCACCGGTGACAACGACAAGGAGAAGCTGATCCTGGGTGGTGTGGCCGTCGCCGGCCCAGGTGAGAACTCCGGCGACGGCCAGGTCTGCTCCCTCCGCGGCACGGCCACCGGCCCGACGACGGCGGGCGCAGTCTCTTTCCGCCCGGCGCCCATCGGGGTCTCCACGACGGGCAGCCCGCGGTACGGCTCGATCCTCAACAGCTGAGGTCAGCCGACGCTTCTGTGGCCGCCGCCGGAAAAACCCCGGGGGATCCCAGGGCTGGCCCTGACGGTCCCTCAGGGGATGTCAGAGGTCGGCCACAAAGCCGGGCCCGGACACCCGGGCCCGGCACACCACTGTCCGGGACCAGGTGCGTTCGATGACGTGGCTGGATTCAGGATCGGACGCGGCGACCGGGACGACCGCGCCCCGCAATCACAGCCGGCGCTCAGGGGACCGTCGTACGGGCAGCCCGGCCAGTCGTCGGCCCCTGTTCGACAACCGTGACGAAGCGGTCGAGACGCTCATAGCCCGGCTCTTCATCCAGCGACGCCAGGCTCCATGGGATCGAGTCTGCTGGCTCCTTGATAGCTAGGCCACTTGGCCGGGCCAACGCTCGGACGGAACGCGAACTCCGCGTAGAAGCGGTCCCAGACACTTCGGTACGCGGCTTCCAGCAACTAGGTTACAGACTCGCTCCTCACCCGCAGAGACTACCGAGCCAGCCCAACATGACCCCTTGAAAGGCCGTCTCTCACGAAATCGCTGACAGAACCTTGAAGTTCCCCATCGCTTGCTCCCGGATGGAACAGACCTGCTCAGTTTCGTTCCCCACCCAGAGGCTGCCCCACTGCCGAACGCCATAGGTTCGCGGCCGCACGATGGCCGGTCACAAGACTTGGCCGATCTGTCGATGCACGCGCGAACGGGCTCGGGTGTTGAACGGATGGACCTGCCCCAGGGATAGCGTGTCGCAGCCAGGGCGAAGCGACGAGTGCGGGCAATGCTTCGACCATGCGGCCGTCGGCCAGTAGATGCCTTGCAGAAGGGTGCGGCGGATGCTTGTTCTCGGGCGCTCGCAGGTCGAAGCCCTGCTCGACTGGGACACGCTGATCGACGCCTTGACCTCGGCCCTGGCCGACCTCAGCGCGAACCGCGCCTCGGCACCCGGCCGCGTCGCCGCGCTGGTGCCCGAACATGACGGGTTCCTGGCGGCCATGCCCGGCTACGTGCCGTCGGCCGGCGCACTCATGAGCAAGCTGGTTTCCCTCTTCCCGCGCAACGCGGGGACACCCCTGCCAACCCACCAGGCGGTCATCGTCGTGTTCGATCCGGCCACCGGCGAGCCCACCGCACTGCTGGACGGTACGGCCATCACCGCGGCGCGGACCGGTGCCTGCTCGGCGCTGTCGGCGCGGCTACTCGCGCGCGAGGACGCGGCGGTGCTGGCGGTTCTGGGCACGGGGGTGCAGGCCCGCTCCCACGCCCGCGCGATGTGCCGGGTTCGCCCGATCCGGCAGATCCGGGTGGCCGGCCGGAATCCGGCAAAGGCGGCCGCGCTGGCCGATGAACTGTCGTCCGTCCTGGATGCCGAGGTCCGGGCCGTGTCCACCTACGCCGAGGCGCTCGACGGCGCGGACATCGCCGCCGCGACCACCCACTCCCTCGAACCGGTGGTCCGCCGCCCCTGGCTGACGCCCGGGGTGCACATCACATCGGTGGGGTACAACCCGGCCGGACGCGAGGTCGACGACGCCACGATCGCCGAGGCGCTGGTGTGCGTCGAATCGCGGAGGGCCGCGCTGGCCCCATTCCCCGCAGGCAGCAACGACTTGGTCATGCCGATCCGCGACGGCGTCATCACGGCCGATCACGTGCACGCCGAGCTGGGCGAACTCATCGTCGGCAGCAAACCGGGACGCACCTCGCCGAACCAGATCACCCTGTACAAGTCTGTCGGCGTGGCTGTGCAGGACGCCGCAGCCGCGGCCCTCGTCGTCACCACCGCCCACGAGCAGTCGATCGGTGAGCAGATCACGCTGCGGTGACTGGGTGACTGCGGCGTTCGGCTCGCCGCCTGGGGCCGGGGACGCCGCAAGCCCGTCCGACTTTCTGAACCGGTCCTGTCCTCGGCGCAACCGCATGCTGGCGATTGAATGCTGCTGACGCCTCGCCCTGCTGGTCAGCAGATCGGCCGCCTGGCCGCAGTGCTCGCGCGCGCACCACGGCCGACCGCACCCCATGCCACGGATGCGAATCTCAGCCACCGCCGCGCAGTCCGAGCATCATGGGCAATCACCCGATGGCGCGTCGTCGGCCGAGAATGTGCTCGGAGTCGTCCGATGGGCCGTCTGTTCGCGCTCGCCTGTCGGTGGCCTCTGACTGCCGCACCTGGAGCAGAGCCTGCACCAGGCCGGACAGGTCGAAGCCCGGCCGACGGGAGAGTCGCGGCCCGCACGCCTGAGGTGGGACCGCAGCCCGACCCACCGCACCACTGTCCGTCCACGAGGTGGTCGGGGCGTAGCCGCCGATGTGCTGCCCGTCGAAACCGGCATCGTCTCGCCGAGGCGACAGGTGATAGCGCCGCCGTTCGGGGAGGTCTCGGACTCCCCAAGACCGCGACATGCCGGGTGCGCGGCTGATCCCAACCATTGCTCACACGAATGATCAATTTGAGAAAGGCGCAGGCTGGACCGCCTCGGTCCGACGTGCCCCCGACCTACGGGGTGTGCGGCTGACTAATCCAGGGGGAACATGGAAGTCGAAGCACTCACCAGATGAGGTGCCGCCCAGAGATGAGTGGACGGCCCACGGACCATGACTGGGTGGCAGCCCAGGTGGTGCGGCCGGTGGAAGGGGTGCCCGCGTGAGCGCAGCCGATGAGAGTCAGGCTGACGTCGGTCGGCCGGAGGAAAGACCGTCGCAGCCGAGTGGGCTGATGGACCTTCTCGGTGTCGCGGCGGTGCTGCTGGACGCCGATGGACGGATCGTTCTGTGGAGCCCGCAGGCCGAGGACCTCTACGGCTACACCGCCCAGGAGGCGCTCGGGCAGTACGCGGCGCCGCTGCTCGGCCACGAACAGTACTGGGAACTGATGATCAAGCTGTTCGCCCACGTCATGGGTACCGGTGAGAGCTGGGCCGGAGCGTTCCCCATCCGGCACAAGGACGGCAGTACTCGCCAGGTGGAGTTCCGCAACATGCGGCTGTTGGACGACCGCGGCGACTTCTATGCACTCGGGCTGGCCACTGACGAGCCAACATTGCGCGAGCTGGAGCGGGATGTCGCGTTGTCCACCCGGCTGGTCTCCCAGTCACCCATCGGGCTGGCGATCCTCGACACCGAGCTGCGCTACGTTGCCGTCAACCCTGCCCTGGAGCGCATGCACGGCATACCCGCGAAAGATCATCTTGGCCGGCACTACCGCGAGATCATGACCTCCGCGAAGTTCGAGGTGCCCGAGGCCGCGATGTGGCAGGTCCTTGAGTCCGGGATTCCCATGGTCGACCAGTCCACCATCGTCGGCCGCAGCCCCGCCGACCGGGACCAGCACGCCTGGTCTATCTCGCTGTACCGGTTGGACGACCCCCGTGGGCACGTTCTCGGGGTGGCTGACCTGGTCGTAGACGTCACCGACCGGTATCAGGCGGCCATGGAGGCCGCCGGGGCCCGGCGGCGCCTGGCTCTGATCGCCGACGGCTCCGCCCGCATCGGCACGACCCTGGAGGTGGAGCAGACCGCCAAGGAGCTGGCCGAGGTCACTGTTCCCGAGCTCGCCGACGTGGTCGCGGTCGACATACTCGACTCCGTCCTGGATGAGCACCGCCCAGCCCCCACAGACGGGCCCGCGCTCTTTCGCGCCCTCGCGGTGAAGGCCGCCTACCCCAGCGAAGCCGTCCAGGCCGCCGACCCACCCGGCCACATCGCTCCCTACGCCGCCGACCGCCTGGTCACCCAGACCGTACGCACCGGCCGGTCACTCCTGATCTCCCACGCGGACGACTACGACCTCGCGCACATCGCCCGCGACGACCACGCGGCCACCCTGCTGGCCCGCGCCGGCGTGCATTCCTACATGTCGGTCCCACTCATCGCGCGCGGTCACATCCTCGGCTGCCTGGGGCTTACGCGGGCCCGCAACCCGACGCCCTTCGACGAGGACGACCTGACCTTGGCCGGTGAGCTGGCCTCCCGCGCCGCCGTGTGCATCGACAACGCTCGCACGCACCAGCGTGTGCGCAGCGCCGCCGAGACCCTGCAGCGCAGCCTCCTGCCCAGCCACCCGCCGCGCCTTCCTGGTCTGCAGATCGCCTCCCGGTACAGGCCGGCGCAGGCCACGTATGAGATTGGCGGCGACTGGTACGACGTTCTGCCGCTCGGCGGCGACAAGACCGCACTCGTTGTGGGCGACGTCATGGGGAGTGGAATCGACGCTGCCGCCGCCATGGGTCGCCTGCGCACCGCGACCAGCGCCTTCGCCGACCTCGATCTCGACCCCGCGCAGGTCCTCCAACACCTCGACAAGATCACCTCAGGCCTGGAGCATTACATCGCTACCTGCCTGTACGCCGCATACGATCCCCACCGCGCGGCATGCCACCTCGCCAACGCCGGCCACCTGCCTCCCGTCCTCGTACGCAGCGGCAAGCGCCCCGAACTGCTCGACCTGCCCACCGGTACCCCGTTGGGAGTGGGCGGCGTCGCCTTCGAGACCACCACCTTCGACCTCGGCCCTGGCGACCAGCTGATCCTGTACACCGACGGCCTGGTCGAAAGCCGCCACGATCCCATCGACGAACGTCTGGAAACCCTCCTCCACCTGCTCGACAGGCCCGACCGCTCTCTGGAGGGAACCTGCGACCGGCTTCTTCACGAACTCCGGCGGCCCGACGACTCTGATGACGTCGCACTGCTCATCGCTCGCTTCGAGACCTTCACCTGATTCCTCCGAGGATGCCCCGGCCTTCCGGCGGTGGAGGGATCGGGCTCCTGCGGAGCAGGGCACCGATAGCCGAATCGCCGCGAGGGCGATTCGCCGTCCATCCCCGCACGGTGGCGAGCAACTCCCAGGAAGATCACTGGCAGTCAACTGCCGTACCGCCCAAGCAGGTTCAGGGGCATGACGACGCCAGCGCAGGCGGGGCGAGGTTGCCGGTCATGCCCGGTACATCTATCCACTGCGTGTGTCCTGTGGTGCTGTACCGGACTGCTCGGCGAGTGGGATCGGTGCCTTGCATTTGGAACGAGGGCGTTGCCCGCTCGAAGAGGGCCCACGCCGAGGGCGGGTAATGCGGGCGTGCCGCGCTCGACAGTGTGCTGACCGAGGCGCGGCGGATGACGCGGTGGCTGCGTGAGGGCAGTTCGGTTGCTGAGCGGCAGCTCATCCGGGACTTCGGCACGTCCCGGCGAGGGGCGGTGCCCGGTGGGGGTCTGGGAATGTCGGCCCGTGGCGGGGGACTTGCCGTGTGCTGGTTGAGGTTCGGGGCTCGGTGATTGTCATTGGGTGGTGAGGAATTGTTCGGCCCAGACGGTTTTGCCGGTGGGGGTGTGGCGGGTGCCCCAGCGTTGGGTGAGTTGGCCGATGAGGAGGA
>NZ_JBEZKJ010000157.1:0-11152 GCF_040651675.1 Streptomyces sp. NPDC048415
CCGCTACGAGAAACTCGCCGTCCGCTACGAAGCGACCGTCCTCGTCGCGGCCATCAACGAGTGGCTGTGACCAGCACATTCGATACACGCCCTAGTTCGAGAGGCCGTTCGAGGCCGGATACCGGCGCGCACGGGCACTGCCGCCGATCTTGTGACCCGTACCGGGGTGATCACAAGCGTCGGCGGGAGTCGGGATGCGTCATGTCGATGGCGGCCTGAGAACCACCCGGGTAAGTTAGCAATCTTCGGAAGTCAGAAGCTCCCGGAGTCCCTGAATGCGAACGCCATGATGAACCCCGACCAGCCCCCCGCACGACTTCGCCTCGCTACCGCGCTTGACGGCCTGGCCGCCGCCTTCGGCGGGATGACGGCCCACCCCGACGAGCACAACTGCGAGTGCCACTGGGGCAGCGCCGAAGAACTCGCGCAGCTCAAGGTGCCGGATACGGAGCTGGACCTTGACCTCCTACACCGCACCTGGCAGGCCCC
This sequence comes from Streptomyces sp. NPDC048415, assembly GCF_040651675.1. Classification (NCBI taxonomy): domain Bacteria; kingdom Bacillati; phylum Actinomycetota; class Actinomycetes; order Kitasatosporales; family Streptomycetaceae; genus Streptomyces; species Streptomyces sp. NPDC048415. Next base: position 490 of record NZ_JBEZKJ010000157.1, read on the forward strand.
GACTGGAGCGACCACGCATCCGTACTGCGCCGGATCCTGCCTCAGTTCGCCACGGCCCTCGTCAGAGGCTCCGTCAAGCCTCTCTTCGGCATGGAGGAAGCCGGCCGCTCGTTTGCTCGCGGCCATTGGCAGCAGTGGCCCGCCGTGCAAGCCGAAGCAGTCAGGGACTTCCTGCACGCCTGGTGGGCCCACACGCTCACCGATCCCGATCCCGCCGTACCCGCGTACGAGGTCCTGGCATTGATCACCGAGGCATCTGCCACGCTCACCCCGTGGCTCAACACATGGGAAACGCTGACTGACCACGCTGCCGACGACCACCTGGCCGAAGCGACAGCAAAGTGGGAGTGCGACCTGCTCGGAGACCAACTCCCGTGGGACGCTTGGGAGAACGAGGAAGAGACACGCACCGAGCTGACCGCCTGGCTGGTCCGCAATGCCCCTGCCCGGCTCCGGGCCCACGGCGTATCAGGGGAGCTGCTCGAACGAATACGGTTGCTCGGCCTCACCGGCCGCGATCGTTGGGAGGACCCTCACTGGCCCGGCCACCGCTACTGATCCACCGAACTGTGCGGTACTCCCTGCCCCGTATTGATTTTTTCATGAGTGCGTCGACACCAGAAGATGAAGAACAAGCTAAGGGTGGCGACGATCCCTATGGCAGAGCTCCGAAGACGGCTTGACCGCCTTCGGAGCTCTGCCATAGGGACGGACCCGATACCGATGCCGGCAGGGGGTCCGTCACCGAGCGGGAGTCATGACCGACTGGTTCTCCATTCCAGCAGTTCCACGGAGGAGGCGACGTCGTTGAAGGTGCCGTTGACGCCGTCGAAGCTCATGTGCTCGCCGGGCATGAGCGTCACAGGGACACCCTGGTAGTCGAAGTGCGGGTAGATGCGCACCACGCGATCTGTGTTGTTGTACACCGCGCTGGTGACGTCGTTGAAGTTCAGGTCGTCCAGGTGGCTGTTGTCCTCGTTGGTCCGCAGAATCCTGGCCGCGGCGCCCTGGTTGTACTGCCAGTTCTCGTACAGGCACACGTAGCCCGAGCGACATGCCTCCAGCCCGGAGCCCCTCTGAATACCGACGTCTGTCGGCTGAGCCGCCGCCGCCGCTGCTGGCACTGAGGCCAGCAGCGCGACTGCCGCGACAGCCATCGAGCGAATCTTCAATGTGAATGTCTCCCTTGCAGCGGTACGTGTACAGCTCGGCGCCGGTGATCTACCCAGACGGCATCGCCGCCCAGCCCGCTGCGGTCTCATCCCACTCAAAAGAAGAAGCGCACAACAGCGCCTCCACCACGGGCAGATAGCGCCGCCCGGGCGCCGCGCACCCCGGCGGTGGCCGCAGCAGCTCACTTGCCAATCCTGCGGCCCTGAGCCGGCTCGGCTCCGCCGGGCCGGCCGCCCCGCCCGAACTGGCCGGCTGTGGCGCGGTCGGCAGCGGGGCATGGACGACAGCGCCTTGGTTGGCGTCCGGGATGAGGCGTAGACGCGGATGCACGAGGCGTCGATGCGGCCGGGGCTTTCCGGGTCGGTGGGCAACCAGTGCGACCAACTCGTGCTCGGGGTCGGTACACACGCCGCGCAGCCGGACCTTGTCCTGCACCATCCGCTGTGCGACCAGCTCGGCGCGCAGCAGCCTGCCCCGATGACGCGCTGCCGCCATGAACAGCGCAGGGTGTCCCCTTTTCCTCTCCCTCGCCAAGGGCCTCATGCCATAGCCGCCCAAGGTCCACGCGCGGCCGTCGAAGAGCCCATACCGTAGGGAGATGATCACGACCTCATGCGTGATCATTCCCGCCAGGAATTCCTGGGTGGCCCTCTGAATGAGGCCGAAGGTGACCACGTCCCAGGGGGGTGGGCGAGTCGGTCCACGATGAGATCGGTGAAGTCTGTGTCGCCACCGGCGCAGTCATCAGCGTGGACCATCGTCGCGGAGGAGGAGCGGTCAGCCTGCCTGTCGCCGGTCGGTCGTGGAGCGGTGGGTGAGGGGTTCCCGCAGGCCCAGGTGCTCGCGCAGCGTCGTACCCGTGTACTCGGCGCGGTAGACGCCGCGTTCCTGCAGGGCGGGGACGAGCAGGTCGACGATGTCGTCGAGGCCGTCGAGGATCAGGTACGGCGTGACGTTGAAGCCGTCGACGGCGCCGTGGCGGACGAAGTGGGCGAACTTGTCTGCCAGTCCCGCCGGAGTGCCGACGTGGCCGCGCTGCGGACCGAGCGCGATGACGGTCTCGCGCAGCGACCACCGGTGCGCCTCGGCCTTCTCCCGCCACTCGGCGACCACCTTGCGCGGATCCGCGATACGCCGGGCCCCGAACGAACCGTCGTTCTCGGCGACGACCGGGTCCTCCTTGGGCAGCGGCCCGTCGGCGTCGTGACCGGAGAGGTCCAGGCCCCACACGAGTCCTGCGATGCCCAACGCGGTTGCTGGAGTGACCTGTTGGAGGCGGATCCAGCGCTTCTTCTCCAGGGCCTCCTCCTCCGTGGCTCCGATGATGATCTCCGTACCCGGGAGGATACGCAGGTCGTCGTCGGGCCGGCCGACGGCCCGCAGGCGGCGCCGGAGGTCATCGGCGAAGGTGAGTGCGTCGTCGAAGTCGCTGCCGTGCGCGGAGAAGATGACGTCGGCATTGCGGGCGGCGAAGTCCCGGCCCTCACCGGAGTCCCCGGCCTGGAAGATCACCGGGTGACCCTGGGCGCTACGCGGCAGCGTGGGCGCGAGGTCGACGTCGAACTGCGGCCCCTTGTGGCGGACTTGGCGTACGGCGCCGGGTGCCGCCCAGGCGGGGGTGCTCGGGGAGCCAGAGACGGCCCCGTTCTCCCAGCCGTCCCAGAGCGCGCGGGCGACGGTGAGGAACTCCTCGGCGCGCCGATAGCGGTCAGCGTGGTCGAGGTAGCCGCCGCGGCGGAAGTTGGCGCCGGTCCAGGCGTTGTCGGTCGTCACCACGTTCCAGCAGGGCGCGGCCCTCGGAGAGCAGGTCGAGACCGGACAGGCGGCGGGCGAGGTCGGCAGGCTCGTTGAAGGTGGTGTTGGAGGTACTGACCAGGCCGATCCGGCCGGTACGGCGGCCAGTGCGGCAAGTTGGGTGATGGCGTCCGGGCGCCCGGTGATGTCGAGGTCGTGGATCTGTCCGTCGACCTCGCGCAACCGCAGCCCCTCCCCCAGGAAGAACACGTCGAACAGGCCCCGTTCGGCGGTCTGGGCGACGCGCCGGAAGCTGGCGGGGTCGATCTGGGAGCCGCTGGCCGGGTCGGACCAGATGGTCCAGTGGTTGACGCCCTGGAAGAAGACGCCGAAGTGGAGCTGAGCGTGTTGGCGGGGGACGTCGAGAGGGTCGGTGCGGGTCATCGGGTCTCCTCCCCGGCCGTGCGGGCAGCGGCGTAGCGGTTGGCGGGCCGCTCGAGGCCCAGGTGGGCGCGCAGGGACGCGCCGGGCAGCGGGCGGACTGCCTGCCGCCGCTCGAAGAGGCGGGGCAGCACGAGCCGGGACACCTCCGCCAGGTCCTCGTCCAGCACCAGCGGATGCAGCCGTACGCCGTCCACGATGCCCCTCAACTGCTTCAACAGGACCGCGAGTCCGGCGGCGGAGCCGATGTGGCGCAGCCGTCCGCGGTCGGTCCAGGGCGCATACCGCTCGAGGTCGGCGACACGCTCCTCGGCCGTGGCGTCCACGGTGTCGAGGGCGACCTCGACCTCGGCGAAGGTACGCGGCGTTCCGGCGGCGGCCGCGGCCGCGGTGACCACGGCTACGTCGCGGCCCTCGACGAGCGCGACGTCGAGTTGCCCGGCGGGCACGAGACCGGGCCGGCCGAGCACGACGAGTTGGCCCTGGGGCGGACGGGGCACGATCGCCGGGCCCTTCACGGCGTAGGTGTCGCCGGTGAAGTCGACGTAGTGGAGCCGGTCGCGGTCGAGGTAGCGGCTGGTGGCCACGGAGCGGATGACCGCGTCGTCCTCCCAGGAGTCCCACAGGGCGCGGACGACCTCGACGCCGTCGCGGGACTCGCGGGCGCGGGCGGCGGCGCCGTCGACCAGCGTGCGGCCCCAGATGCGGGCCGCCTCAGGACGTGCCTCCTCACTCACCACCCACCCGGCACGGCCGCTCGAGATGTGATCCAGGGACGCCAACTGGCTGGAGACGTGGAAGGGTTCGGCATACGTGACCGGGACGACCGGCGCGATGCCGATGACGCTCGTCGACGCGGCGAGGAACGCGGCCCGCTCCACCGCGCCGATGCGGCCGACCACGTCGGGCGTGGCGCCGGGCGGGAGTGCGCCGTCGTCCAGGGTGAGCAGGGTGAACCCGGCATTCTCCGCGGCGGCGGCGATGCGGGCCACCCGGCGCGGGCTCAGCAGGTGGTCGGGTGAGTGGGCGGCGCGGCGCCAGGCCGCGGAGTGGGCGCCGTCGCCGTCGAGTTCGACGGCGAGCCGCAGGGCGGGGCCGGACATGGGGTTCCTTCCGAGGGCACGACGAGACGGCCGGCCGACGGGCCGACGGGAGTCAGGGGCGTGCGGAAGGACAGACGGCGGAGGCGGTGCGGCAGTAGTCGACGTGCCGGCGGATGATCAGCCGCGTTCCCGTGCCGGCACCGTGCGGTGCGGCGCCACGTACGCGCATCGGGGCCTCCACCCGTCCGGGACTGATCGCTTCAACCTACGTCGTCGGCCCCGGAAGGTGTCAAGGACATTAGATGTACGCGCATGCGACACCGGCCGACTCGACGCCTGCGGCGGCGCCCGCCGTGGACAGCAAGGCAGAGACCTCAACCTGCCCCGGTCCGGGGTGCCTCAGCCGTTCGCCAGCTCCCCGAGCAGCTTCCAGGTACGGCGGCGGTCCGCCTCACCACCCAGGTCCGTCGCGGTGAACACCACCTCTGTCGCCCCGGCTTCGCGGTACCTGCGCACCTCGGCGGCGACAGTCTCCTCGTCACCGATGACGGCCAGGTCGGCGGCCCGCGTGCCGCGGAGAGGCCGATGACACGTTGGTAGGAAGGGAACTGCTCATAGAACGCGAGTGTCTCGGTCGCGGTCTCCCTTACCGCCTCGGCGCTCGGTGGGCGAACCGCCGTGGTAGGTGAACTGGGGCAGGATGCTGAGGAAGAACAGCGCTGCCTTGGGGTTGAGGACTTTGGTCAGGGAGCCCTGGACGAAACTGTCACGGCGGCTGATTCCCGCGGCTGCCGGGAATTCGTGGCCCGCGTCGTGCTCTGCTGAGCACGGGCCGGGTTCAGTGGCTCGCGTATGCCGTCGCCGGTGCCGCGCCGGGCGTCCAGCAGGGCTCGTACACCCAGGTACGTCAGGTAGTCGGCGCCCGGCGGTGAAGGCGAGGGGTGCCTCGGCGGCGATCACCGACAGGCCGAGGGGCGCGACACTCATGTGCACGCACAGCCCTGTCTGGGCTCCCAGGGCGGCTGCCCTGCCCAGTGGGGGCCGTCGTGCGGCCGCCCTGACAATCGCCAGGAAGTCCGGCCCGGGGACGACATAGGCCAGCAGCACCACACCGAGGAACCCCGCGAGATCGACCGACATCGGCCCACCCCGTTCTGCGCGCCCGGCTGTCGGGCCCGCGTCCGGCCTACCGTGTTGCACCACGGCGGCGCGTCATGCGCCACACCCCCGGCAGAGTCAGGGGCCAGGTCCGAGCTGCGGTCCGCGGACGCTTACCTCCCAGGTCATCGACCCCGTCGCGTCCGCATGCCACGATCGTCGGCGTACGGAGCCCGACCGACCGGAAGGACGCCATGCCCGCCTACGCCATAGCTCACCTGCAGGAGTCTTCCCCGCACCCGGAGATCGCTGAGTACATGGAGGGCATCACCGCCACCTTCGAGCCCTACGGCGGCCGTTTCCTCGTGCACGCAACGCAGCACGAGGTGAAGGAGGGCAGCTGGCCTGGGCATGTCGTGGTCATCAGCTTCCCCGGGATCGCCGAGGCGCGGGCCTGGTGGGACTCGCCCGCATACCAGGCGATCGCACCGCTGCGCTCGCGGCACGTCAAGGGAGACATCATTCTGATCGAGGGGGTCTCCGAGGGCTACGACCCGACTGCCACCGCAAAGTCGATACGGGAGGCCCTGCCTGCCGAGTAGCCCTCCGTTCGGGCCTGATTCAGTAGCGCCGGGCCCTCCGCCGGCTCACGAAGACGTTCGCAGCCGATGCCCTCGCACCACGAGTACGCAACGCGGACCACAGCTCGCTCAGTGTCATTGACGACGGACCACATCCGGAAGCACCCCTCGATGGCACAGCGAGACCGCGCCTCGCGGCACGCTGGTCAGCGACTGTAGGTTCGCTCCGTAGTTACCGCGGCGCTCGGGCGCGAGAGCGTCCGACTGGCTTCGGGGCGGTGGCAATTGCCCAGAATCTCCTGACCCTCGGCCGGGCGGAAAGAGCAGTTCGGTCTCTCCACCGTCGTGCCACCCCTGCGTATGCGCTCCTCGCAGATGGCGGAGGCTTCCGCCGCCACCTATGGCCCTCTCACGGCCTGGTAACTTCCGCATTAGCCCACACGCATGATGCACCGGCGCCGCAGGGTGAACGATGAGACTGTGTGCCCCGCGCCGACGGGAGCCAGCCGCTCGCGGCCATTAGCGTTGGCTCTTGTGTCGATGAGCCATGCCTTTGTGAATCTGAAACCCGGAGTGGGGAAGACGACCAGCGCAGTCTGGTTGGCTCACGCACTTCACGAGTCGGGCATCCAACCGCTGCTGGTGGACAGTGACCCGGCCTCCTCCGCGCTGCGGTGGAGCGAATTGGCAGGTGGCTTCCCGTTTCCTGTGATCGCCCTTCCGGTGGGCGACGTGCACCGGCGCGTGAACGACTTCCTCGGCAACCGACAGGCAGTCGTGTTCGACGCCCCGCAGATGGAGGACCACGCCCACATCACCCGGAGCATCATGAGATACGCGAGCGAGTGGATCGTGCCGGTGACCCCAGCCCCCATCGAGCTGGATCGCATGGCACCCATCGGCGGCGAGATGGGCGACGTACAGTCCTTGCGCCCCCAGCCGGCCCGCGCAGCTGTCCTGCTGAACCGCACAAATCGCCCCGACGCCACGCGCACCGGTCCCGATGCCGACGCCCGCGAAGCTCTCACCGAGCGGGGCTTCGACGTGCTGTCCACCCATATTCCACGGCTCGACTTGTACGCCCAGTCATTCGGCAGCCCCGTCGAGGTCAAGGGCTCGGCGTACATGGACCTCGCAGACGAGCTCATCAAACGTCAGGACAAGATGTGAATCAGCGCAGGGACACCTACCGAGCCGCATTGCAGCGGGAACCGGACGTCGTCGCATCCCGCCACACCAAGGTCACCCAGCTGCACACCCGATATATCCGAGTGACCATCGAACTCGACCCTGCCTTGCCGCGCGACCTCACCCGATGGGCGGGACCACCTCTATCAGCGCTCCTGCGCGCCGGCGCCGCTGTACTGCGACCCCTGAGAAGCACTCCGTAAGCCAGGTGCCGCATGCCCAGGGCGCGGTACGTGGGGCGGCTTCAAGGCGACCAGTCCGAGAGCGTCCAGCGCCGCGACCGCCCGTGCCCGCCGCTTGATCCGCATCAGATGGTCCGGTCCCGTCCCGCCTCCGCGTACAGACCTTCGGTGATCGTCCGCCGCGAGCGGCAGGATGAACGGCGCGGAGGAGAGACCGATCAGCAGCCTCACATCCCTGTGATGCCGCAGCACAACGGCGATCCGCTCAAGAGCGGTGCTGACTGCCGGCTTGTACCTGCCCCCCGGGAGCGAGCGCCTGCCGGGAGTTGCCGAGCGATCTCGCTGTCTGCCTTGTTGACTTCGTGATTCTCGACATGGCAGCCAGCAGCGTCTGGGATGGCGACCCGGATCCTCACGTCCGCCCAGTCCGAGCCGAGGTCGAACCAGACGTCACCCCATTCGGCGGCTTGGCCGACGGGCAGTGGAAGGCACACGACGACGGTGGTGTTGGGTTCCAGTTCCTGAGAGGCGCGGGCTGGGCTGCTGCCGCCTCTACAGCCGTCCGGCCTGGGCGAGGGCAAGGAGGTCGTTCGTGGCTTCCTGGGAGCGGATGCGGATGGCGGCCGGGCTGGGGACCGGTCCTCCGAGCAGGGCGGTGTCCACGATCTCCGCCTGGAGCAGGGCGGAGAAGACGTGCGCGGCCCGTGTGGGGTCGCTGACCTTGGAGCGCAGTTCCTCCGGCCAGTGCGACAGGTGTCGCGTGAACAGGGCTATGCGGTCGCCGAGGATCTCCTGTTGGTAGCGGCGGCCGAGCTCGGGGAAGCGCTGCGCGTCCCGGGTCACCACCCGGAACAGCGCCAACTGCTGCTCGGACAGGATGTGTTGGAGGAGCTCGCAGCCCGCTTCCGTCAGGCCTTCCAGGGGCGGCAGGTTCAGCCATTGAGGGTCTGCGGTCTGTGCGGAGGTGTCGCAGGCCTCCTGGATGACGGCGACGAAGAGATCGTCCTTGCTGTCGAAGTGCCGGTACAGGGTGGTGATGGACACGCCTGCGCTCGCGGCGATGCGGTTGACCGAGCTTCCGCCGTACCCCTCCTCGAGGAAGGCCGCGAGGGCGGCGTTGATGATCGCCTCGCGCTTGCGCGTCATCAGACGCGCTTTGGGGTCGTTCTCGGCCCAGGTGCGCACGGGTGTCCCTCCGGTCTGGCGTCGGCTTGACAGAGCATACGACAGCGACCACTATCGGTCATACGAAAGTGATTACTTTCGTATGAGGTGAGGAGAGACAGATGCCGGACACACACACGCCTCGGGTGCTGGTCCTTGGTGCCACTGGCCGGACCGGAGCGGCGGTCGTGAAGGCGCTGGAGGCGACACCCGGCCAAGCGGTCCCGGTGCGCGCTTCACGCAGCAAGACCACCGTCGAGCAGTGGATCAAGGAGGGGAAGGAAGCGGTCCGCATCGATCTCGATGACCCCGATACCTTCCCCGGCGCACTGGAGGGCATCGACCGGGTGTTCCTGATGACGGGCTATACATCGGCGATGACCCACCAGACCAAGACCTTGGTGGACGCCGCCGAGGACGCCGGCGTCAGCTTCCTGGTGCACCTGGGCGTGTTCAGCGACGGGCGCTCCAGCGACCCGCACTTCGCGTGGCACGAACTGGTGGAGCGCTACATCGCAGGCTCCAAGGTGGCCTGGGCGAATGTGCATCCGCATGTGTTCATGGAGAATCTGCTGGGCATCAACCGGCTGCGTGACGGCCGGATGGTGTGGCCGATGGGCGACAAGCAGGTCGGCTGGATCGCCGGCGACGACATCGCAGCGATCGTGGCCAAGGTCTTGGCCGAAGGACCCGAGACGCACGCGAGCAAGGACTACTACCTGTCAGCTGATCTCTTCAACGGTGCCGAGGTGGCCGAGGTCCTCTCCGCCGCCCTCGGACAGGAGATCCCCGCGGTGGTCCTGACCCCGGACGATCTGCAGCGCATGATCGACGCGGGACTGGACACCGCGCCCCCCAACATGGACGCCGGGTACGCGGCCAGCACGCTGATCTGGGCGCGGCAGACCTACGAGGGCCGCTTCGACTACTCCGCGGTCACCACCAGCACGGTCCAGGACCTGCTCGGCCGAGAGCCGATCCATCTAGAGTCCTGGGCCACCGCACACCGTCAGGAACTGCTCGACCAGATCTCCTGATCTCTACTGACGGCTTCGGACACCCACATCTCCGCGACGGTCTTTGGCGTCAGGCTGCCTATGCAAAAAGGGAGGGGAACGCGACTTGTACGTCGAACAGTTCCCCTCGTTGGGGCAGCGGAACAGCCGGCCGATCATGCGGTTGGACGGGTGCCACTGAGGCTGCGCGTGCCAGTCGCCATGCTCGCGTCGGCGCTGGCGGTGGGCGTTCGCGCCGAGCGAGGCCTTCGACGCGGCGAAGGCGGTCGTTCTTCACTCTGTGCCGAGCGACGTGGTGCTTCTTGCCGGACGCTCGGGTGATCGGGGCCGAGCCCGCGTAGGCCTTCGGACCGCGGGCGTCGGCGAACCGAGTCCAGTCGTCTCCGACCTCGATGCTCGACCCGGACGAGTTCCAGACGGGCTACGTCCGCCATGCCCTGGTCCTGTTCGGTCCGGACGCCGTTCTGAAGGGGCCTGGACGCCTACCGGCCTCTGCCCACCAAACTGCTGCACACCGCGGGCCAGAAGCTGGAGCCTGTCGAGGCAGTCACCCGGCTCATCCTGCGCGGCGCGGACTCCGAGATGCGGATCAGGGGCCTGGTCGCCGACGCCGTCAGCCCGTAGTGGACGAACGCTGTGCGATCAGCCCGCGCGCTTTCGCCACTCGCGGGCGCCTGCCTGGCGCATCCGGCTCTCTGCTGCGCCTCCAAGGAGCGAGTGCACGAGGCGGACGTATCCGGCTCAGAGCGGCGCGCCGTAGTCGCTTCCGTGGATTCGCTGTTGGTGCAGGCGACCGCACTCAGCATCAACGGCGCCGCGCCGAGGCCAAGGGGGGAGGCATCGGCCCGCGTCTCTCCCCTGCCCATCGAATTGCTACGACGGCCCCGCCGCGCCGAAGGCTGCGTCGGGACCGTCGCGACCGGGTCAGTAGTTGACGTTGGTGAGGTTCTAGGGCGTGTATCGAATGTGCTGGTCACAGCCACTCGTTGATGGCCGCGACGAGGACGGTCGCTTCGTAGCGGACGGCGAGTTTCTCGTAGCGG
>NZ_JBEZKJ010000158.1:0-11115 GCF_040651675.1 Streptomyces sp. NPDC048415
GTATGACCAATGAAACCTCTGAGGGTCAGGTGGTTCCAGAGGCAGGCACCCAGCAAGGAGGCCGGCGGCGAGTCGGCGAGCAACCAGCCGAGGCGCCTCCCGGAACGCCCCGCGGCCGACCTGCCACCGTCCGCCGCCACGGACGAGACGGAGGGCTGGCACCTGCTGCGCAGGGCGACCGAACTGGTCTTCCCCCTGCACACCTTGGCGGTGCGCGCGTGGTTCGAAGGACGGTACGTCTGAGGGGTCCGGGCGTCCCCAGGGACTGCGTGCCCACCTGAGCGAGCCTGTTCGGCCCGCTCAGCCCTCGATCACAGCGCGCCGAGCCCCCGCACCCGCACCGGATACGGCGGCTCGCTCAGGCTGTCATCCTCACGCTGTACCACCACGTTCCGTCCCTGCCACCGCACCACATACCGCTCGATCTCCGGCTCGTCCCACCCGTCGCCCGCGTCCCGTACGACGAGCCCACCTCCGGTACGCCCGCGCGCGGGAGCCCACACCTCCAGTTCCAGACCTCCGTCGGCGCCCCGTACGGGCACGACGGCGCCTGCCCGCGCCAGCACCGGAATCCGCGACAAAGGGGCGTCGATCAGCACCTGGGCCGGCCCCTCGTACGCCTCCTCGGTGACCGTGTCGTACCAACGCCCCCGCGGCAGCTGCACCGCACGCCGGTCCGCCCCGTGGTCCACTACGGGCGCCACCAGCAGACAGTCGCCGAGCAGGAAGGCGTCCTCGCAGTCGCGCAGCGCCCGGTCCTCGGGCGCGCCCCACCACAGGGGCCGCACGTACGGAGCGCCCGTGCGGCGCGCCAGATGCGCCAGCGTCATGAAGTACGGAAGCAGACGCCGCCGTTCGACGAGCGCCACGCGCGCGTGCTCCAGGACTTCGTCACCGAACTCCCAGGGTTCCCTGCGCCCCGCGCGCAGGCTCGCGTGGGTACGGAACAGCGGGAGGTACGCGCCGAGCTGGAACCACCGCAGATACAGCTCGGGCGACGGGCTCCCGTCGAAACCGCCCACGTCGGGTCCCGAGTAGGGCACCCCGCACAGCCCGAGCCCCATCACCAGGGACAGCGACGCCCGCAACCCGGGCCAGCCCGTGGCCACGTCCCCGGACCAGGTCCCCCCGTAGCGCTGCATTCCGGCCCACCCGGAGCGCGAGAAGAGAAACGGCCGTTGCTCGGGCGCGAGTTCACGCAGGCCCTCGTACCCGGCCCGGGCCATGCCCAGGGCGTACACGTTGTGCGCCTCGCGATGGTCTCCGCCGCGACCCTCCAGGAAGTGCCGGGCCGAACGCGGCAGCGTCGACTCCCCAAAGGCCGTGAAAGACGTCGGCTCGTTCATGTCGTGCCAAAACCCAGCGAAGCCCTGCGCGAGCCGCTCCGCGTACAGTCCGCCCCACCAGCGCCGCACGCGCGCGTGCGTGAAGTCCGGATAGACCGACTCACCAGGCCATACGACACCCCGCGCGAGCCGCCCCGACGCGTCCCGTACGAAGGCGTCCTCGGCGAGCCCGCTGTCGTACACGGCGTTGCCCGGTTCGGCCTTGACCGCCGTGTCGATGATCGACACCAGGCGAATGCCGTCGCGGCGCAGTTCATCGGCGAGCACGGGCAGCTTCGGGAAGTGCTCGCGGTCGACCGTGAAGACCCGGTGCGCGTCGTAGTGGTCGATGTCCAGATGGACCGCGTCGAGCGGAAGACCGCGCTCCTGGTAGCCCGCGACGATTCGCCGCACCTCCTGCTCGCTGCCGAATCCCCACCGCGCATGATGGTGGCCCAACGCCCATGCGGGCGGCAGCGCGGGCGCCCCGGTGAGCGAGGCCCAGGCGTGCAGTACGCGCGCGGGAGTGCCCACCATCACCCAGCAACGCAGCGGGCCGCCGTCCATCCGCAGCTCGCACGTCCCGGCCCGGTCGTGCCCGGAGCCGGCCCCCTCCTCGCCCTCGCGCAACGTCATCGTGCCGTCCCACGAGGCGTCGTGGAACACGAGATGCGTGGCCGCGTCGGCGACGACCGTCTGCAGGGGCATGGTGATGTACAGCGGATCGTCCCCGGGCCTGAAGGCCTGGCCGGGATCGGTGTTCCACATCCGGTACGTCCCGTCGCGCAGCCGGGCGCCCGCCGCCCGCCCGCCCAGCCCGAAGAACCGCGCGTCCGCGGCCACTTCGGATCGCTGCATCCAGCGCGCTCCGCCGCCGTCGACTGGCTCCCACCAACGCGGCGGCAGATCGCGGCGCAGGATCACGCCACCAGGGGTGCGCACCTCGACGGCGCCGTGCCGAGAGACCACGACCGTCGCCCGCTCGGCCACCACCCGCCAGCCGCCCTCCTTGTCCGGCTCCAGGACGGCCCGCGGATCCGGCTCCGGGCAGCGGCCCGCGAGCGCGTACGACGGCTCCGGGCCGGCCCCGTCCCAGCCCCAGAACACCGCTCCGTTCACCGCCACCGTGATCCGCAGCTCGGAGCGGGCGAACCGCACTACCCCACCGCCGGGGCCCGGCTCCACATCGCGTACGGGCCCGGGCACCCGAGCACGCTCGGCGCCGCGCTGCGGCAGTCCGACGGCGTCGGCACGCCTCCTGCGCCACGCGGCCCGTACGGCACGTACCCCCTGGGCCGCCCCCGCCGAACCGACCGCCTTCACCGAACGCACCAGGTCACGACCGTCCATGCTGCTCACCCTGCCATTGCCGGCGCTGTATGGGTGAGCCGTTCAACTGCCGTTCACCCGTGGTGGGGGCACATCTTCACGTCGGCGACTATGTGTGGCGCACCCTGGTGTAGAAGTCGATCACATGGCATCGTCCGTGTCAGCCGCGTGACGCGCACACCCCAGCTCGTGCGCGACAGACGCACACGACGCGCACAGTCCGGGAGCCGCCCCATGTCCACCGCGAACCCCTCGCCGCTCTGGCAGCCCACCGAGGAACGCATCGCCCAGGCGCAGATCACCAAGTTCCAGGCCTGGGCGGCCGAGCAGCACGGAGCCCCGGCCGACGGCGGCTACGCGGCGTTGCACCGCTGGTCGGTGGACGAGCTGGACACGTTCTGGAAAGCCGTCACCGAGTGGTTCGACGTACACTTTTCGACCCCCTACGCGCGCGTGCTCGGCGACCGCTCCATGCCCGGAGCCGAATGGTTCCCCGGGGCGACCCTCAACTACGCCGAGCACGCCCTGCGCGCGAGCCAGACACGCGCGGACGAACCGGCCCTCCTGTATGTCGACGAGACACAGGAGCCCGTCGGTGTGACCTGGTCCGAGCTGCGCCGCCAGGTCGGCTCCCTGGCCGCCGAGCTGCGCGCCCTCGGCGTGCGTCCCGGAGATCGTGTCAGCGGCTATCTCCCGAACGTCCCGCAAGCGGTCGTCGCCCTCCTCGCCACGGCCGCCGTGGGCGGCGTCTGGACGTCCTGCGCCCCCGACTTCGGCGCCCGCAGCGTCCTCGACCGTTTCCAGCAGGTCGAACCCGTGGTGCTCTTCACGGTCGACGGCTACCGCTACGGGGGCAAGGAGCACGACCGCCGCGACACCGTCGCCGAGCTGCGCAGCGAGCTGCCCACCCTGCGCGCCGTCGTCCACATCCCGCTGCTCGGCACCCAGGCGCCCGACGGAGCCCTGGAATGGTCCGCCCTGACCTCTGCCGACGTGGAGCCCGTCTTCGAGCAGGTTCCCTTCGATCACCCCTTGTGGGTGCTCTACTCCTCCGGCACGACCGGTCTCCCCAAGGCCATCGTCCAGTCCCAGGGCGGCATCCTGGTCGAGCACCTCAAGCAGCTCGGCCTGCACTGCGACCTGGGCCCCGAGGACCGCTTCTTCTGGTACACGTCCACCGGCTGGATGATGTGGAACTTTCTCGTTTCGGGACTGCTCACGGGCACGACGATCGTCTTGTACGACGGCAGCCCCGGCTACCCGGACACGGGCGCCCAGTGGCGCATCGCCGAACACACGGGGGCGACCTTCTTCGGCACGTCCGCGGCGTACGTCATGGCGTGTCGCAAGGCGGGGGTCCACCCTTCCCGCGACTTCGACCTCGCGCGCGTGCAGTGCGTCGCCACCACCGGATCGCCCCTGCCGCCCGACGGTTTCCGCTGGCTGCACGACGAGGTCCGCGACGGCTTGTGGATCGCCTCCGTCAGCGGCGGTACGGACGTCTGCTCCTGCTTCGCGGGAGCGGTACCCACGCTCCCGGTGTACATCGGCGAACTCCAGGCTCCCGGCCTGGGCACCGATCTCCAGTCCTGGGACCCCAGTGGCAAACCGCTCACCGACGAGGTCGGCGAGCTGGTGGTCACCAATCCGATGCCGTCCATGCCGATCCACTTCTGGAACGACCCCGACGGCAGCCGCTACCACGACAGCTACTTCGACACGTATCCCGGAGTGTGGCGGCACGGCGACTGGATCACGGTCACCTCGCGCGGCTCCGTCGTCATCCACGGCCGCTCGGACTCCACACTCAACCGCCAGGGCGTGCGCATGGGGTCGGCCGACATCTACGAAGCCGTCGAGCGGCTCCCCGAGATCAAGGAGTCGCTCGTCATCGGCATCGAACAGCCTGACGGCGGCTACTGGATGCCCCTGTTCGTCCACCTCGCCCCCGGAGCCGTACTCGACGAGGCACTTCTGAGCCGCATCAAGCAGACCATCCGCGACCAGCTCTCCCCGCGCCACGTGCCGGACGAAGTCATCGAGGTCCCCGGAGTCCCGCACACCCTGACCGGCAAGCGCATCGAGGTCCCGGTCAAACGCCTTCTCCAGGGCGCCTCGTTGGAAAAGGCGGTCAACGTCGGCTCCGTGGACAACGTCGAACTGCTGCGCTTCTACGAGGACCTGGCCCGCAAGCGCGCCTGATCAGCCGCCGTAGGTGGCCTCGGACTCGCCGAGCACGGCAGCGAAGTCCGAGGCCAGGCGCGCCGCGTCGACGGGTTCGAGTTCCGCGACCGAGATCCGTACACCGGGTCCGGAGGTGATCCTGAAGCGGGCACCCGCCGCGACCCACCAGCCGTACGACCGCAGCCCGTTCACGACGGCCGACTCGTCCCGCACAGGCACCCAGACGTTCATTCCGCTCACGCCGTGGGCCTCCACCCCCCGCTCGGCGAGCTCGCGGATGAGGGCGTCGCGCCGCTGCCCGTACGTCTCCTGGGCGCGCGCGACCAACGCGCGCGTGCCGTCGTCCGTCAGGAGCCCGTACACCGTCTCCTGCAACAGGTGGCTGACCCAGCCCGACGTCAGCAGCAGTCGACCGTCGTGCCGGGCCAGCGTCGTGGGGTCACAGGCCGCCGCGGCCCACCGCAGATCGGTTCCCAGGAACTTGCTCACGGTCCGCACATGGACCCAGCGGGTCAGACCGCCGGCGGTCAGCGTGTGCAGAGGCGCGTGTGCGACGGCGGAAGCGTGGTCGTTCTCCACGACCAGCACATCGGGCTCCTCCCGAAGCACCTCGACCAGCGCGTCCCGGCGCCCGGCCGAGAAACACCCGCCGTACGGGTTCTGCGCGCGCGGACTGCACACCACCGCCCGTACGCCCGACCGCAGCGCGGCGCGCAACGCCTCGGGCAGCATCCCCTGGTCGTCCACCGCGACCGGAACGGTACGCAGCCCCAATGCCGTGACGAGGTCAAGCAGATGGTGATAGCCGGGGTCCTCCATGGCCACGGCGTCCCC
This sequence comes from Streptomyces sp. NPDC048415, assembly GCF_040651675.1. NCBI lineage: Bacteria > Bacillati > Actinomycetota > Actinomycetes > Kitasatosporales > Streptomycetaceae > Streptomyces > Streptomyces sp. NPDC048415. The sequence continues at coordinate 5,673 of NZ_JBEZKJ010000158.1, forward strand.
CGGCCGCAACTCCACCGACAGCAGCCGCCCGATGAGATCGAGCGCACCGTGTGCGAACGTCACGTGGTCCGTCGGCACCCGCTCGGCGGCCAGCCAGTCGCGTACCGCCTCCTCGAGCCGTGCCAGACGCGGCGTACCGCGATGCGATCGCGCACCAGGAGACAGCCGCGAGGGGGGCACCAGACGGGGCAGCAGTTCGGGGTCCGGATGACCGCCCGCCAAGTCGCGCAAGCCGTTCGGCACTTTCGGCGGCCGTCGCGACGCCACCGCGGGCGCGGCGGCGACGACGGTTCCGCCGCGCCCGCGGGTCACCACGATTCCGCGTCCCCGCAGCTCCTTGTAGGCCGTCGCGACCGTCCCCGGGCTCACGCTCAGCTCGTCGGCGAGCCTACGCACCGGAGGCAGTGCCGTGCCCGGTTCCAACACGCCTTCCGTCACACCTCGTTCCACGGACGAGGCAATCCCCTTGGCCGTCGTACCACTGATCCCATATTGTGTTGCCACGTTGGCAAGTATGTATCAATACATAATTGAACGCAAGGGGGAGCAGTGACAAGGCAAGGGGAAGCAGTGGGCGTGATGCGCCGCGCCGCCGCATGGTCAACACGCATCCCAGGAGGCCCCGACGGTCGCAGAATGCTCTGGATCGCCCTCGTCGACCGGATCGGCAGTGGCCTGTGGGCCTCCGTCTCCGTCCTGTATTTCACCTACGTCACCGGTCTCTCCGTCCCGGAGGTCGGCACCCTGGTCGCCGTGTCCGGAGCCATCGGCATCGCCGGCGCACCGTTGGGCGGCCGCATCGCGGACCGGCTGCCCCTCACCCGCGTCCTGACCGCCCTCCAGATCCTGCGGGCCCTTGCCTCCTTGGCGCTGCTCACCACCGACAACTACGCCCTCCTGCTGGCCTTCTCCGCCGTCGGCAGCCTTGGCGACCGCGCCGCCAACGTCCTCACCAAGCTCTACGCGACCCGCGTGTCGGGACCGGACCGCGTCCGCTACCAGGCCGTCAACCGAACCGTCGCCAACGCCGGCTGGGCCGTGGGCGGCCTCGCCGCCGCCGGGGCCCTCACCGTCGGCACCACCACCGCGTACCAATGGCTCCTCGTGGGCGACGCCGTCTCGTTCGTGGCCGTCGCCCTCGTCACCACGCGCTGTGGTGAACCGCCCTCGGCCACCCGCACGATCGCCACGTCGAAAGACGCCGCCCCAGCGACGCGGCCGATCGGCCCCTGGCGCGACCGCGCCTATCTCGCCTACGTCGCCACCGAGACCGTCCTCTTCTTCGATGACGCCGTGTTCAAGATCGGTTTGCCGCTGTGGATCGCGCACTCCGACAACGCACCCCATGGCCTCGCACCGCTGCTCATGGTCCTCAACAACGTGATGGTGGTGGCCCTCCAGGTCCCCTTGGCCCGGTTCGGCGCCACAACCGCCGCCGCCCGTGCCCTGCTGCTCCCGCTGTCCGCGGTCTTCGCCCTGGGCGGTGTCACCATGGCGTTGTCGGCCACGGGCGGCACCATCACCGCGACCCTGTTCCTCACCGCCGCGGCCGCCGCCTTCACCGTGGCCGAGATGCTCCACGCCACCGTCTCCTGGGAACTGTCCGTCGCCCTCGCGCCCGACACGGCTCAGGGCGCCTACCTGGGCGTTCACGGGCTCGCGCAGTCCGCACAACGCAGCGCCGGGCCACTCGCCGTCACCGCGGCCATCGCCACCGGCCCACTCGGATGGACCCTCTTCGGCACGGCCATAGCCGTGACCTGCATGTTTCAGCACCGCCTCGTGCGTGATCGCCTCGCTCGCCCGGCGTTGTCAGTGCCGCCAGTTACTGTGAGTGAGCATTGATCGACTGCGCACAGGGGGAAGAATGACGGACACCCAGCACCAGACCATGCGACGCGTGCTGCGCCGCGAAATCGCCGGAACCATCGGCCTGTTGACCGACGAACAGGACTTCACGGCGATGCGGCGATACCGCACCTTCGCTTTCGACGATCACACGACCTACCTCAAACAGGTGGAATTCCTGCTCAGGACCCTCGCCGCCGAGGGAAGCCACACGACGGTGGCACTCTTCGACCCCGAGGAGTACGCCGAATTCTGCGCCGAAAGCGGTCTGGAGCCCGACGCCCCGGCCAGCCGCACACGCTTCACCGCCGAACTGGCCACGACCGGCCCCACCATTCCGTACGACGGACAGCCCCTCGGCGAACTCGTCCCGGACCTCGTCGACGAGGCCGTCCGCAAAGCCACCTGGGAGTATGCGACCACACTCCTGGCCCGCATCGGTAACTGCGCGTCATGCGGCGAGGACATCGGCCGCGTCTCCTTCGTCCGCGCCTCGCACCTGCTCTCCCGCGTCCTCGACACCGCCGACCGCGGAGCCCTCCACCTCGTCTGCAGCGTCGCGGCAGCTCCCGAGACACTCGTCGCGGTACTCCGGGCCGACGACGACACCGCGGGCGCCAACCGCCTCGACGAGTCGGAAGCCCTCGAATTCACCACCGTCCTCGCCCTCGGCATCGCCACCCGGAGCGCCGGAGGCCTCGTCATGCGCACCACAGCGCCCGAGACAACCGACCGCGTCTACGGATGGCGCCTGCGCGGAGAAGACCTGGAACCGCTCACCGCCGCGGAGGTCTTCGACGCCTACTGCACCGACGCCGACTCCGGAGACCTCGTCTCCCCGGAATCGGGTGTCGACTACTGCGAACCACCCGACCTCGGAGAGGGAGGCCCACGGACGAGGCACGCGCACTGAAACGCGCGAGGGGCGCCCCACCGCAGGTGGAGCGCCCCTCGACGCCGGCCGTCGCGCGGTCGGCCGGCCCGGCTACTCGCCGGACAGCACCGCCTGCGCCGCCGTGCGCGCCTCTTCCGCCGTGTCCGTGGCACGCGCGGCTGCGGCGGCACGCTCGCACTGCGCCAGCGTGTACTTGGCGAGCGTCGCACGGACATAGGGAATCGACGCGGCACCCATCGACAGGGAGGTGACACCCAGACCGGTCAGCACGCACGCGAGCAGCGGGTCCGACGCTGCCTCACCGCAGACACCGCAGCTCTTGCCCTCGGCCTTCGCCGCCTCGGCGGACAGCGCGACCAGGTCGAGCAGCGCGGGCTGCCACGGGTCCTGCAGCCGGGACACCGCACCCACTTGCCGGTCGGCAGCGAATGTGTACTGCGCGAGGTCGTTGGTCCCCAGAGACAGGAACTCGACCTCCTGCAGGATCGACCGGGCCCGCAGCGCGGCCGACGGAATCTCCACCATCGCGCCGAACTTCGCCTGCAGCCCGGCCGCACGGCACGCGTCAGCGAACGCCTTGGCGTCCGTGCGGTCCGCGACCATCGGGGCCATCACTTCGAGGTAGACCGGCAGCCCCTCGGAAGCCTTCGCGAGCGCGGTCAGCTGCGTACGCAACACCTCGGGATGGTCGAGCAGCGACCGAAGACCCCGCACACCCAGTGCCGGGTTGGGTTCGTCGGCCGGAGTGAGGAAGTCGAGCGGCTTGTCGGCGCCCGCGTCGAGCACACGCACCACGACTCGGCCCTCGGGGAAGGCCTCGAGCACCTGCCGGTATGCCTCGACCTGCTTCTCCTCGGAGGGCGCGTTCTTGCTGTCGTCCAGGAAGAGGAACTCGGTACGGAACAGACCCACGCCCTCGGCACCGGCCTCAACGGCGGCCGGCACGTCCGCGGGACCGCCCACGTTCGCCAGCAGCGGCACCTTGTGACCGTCGGACGTGGCACCTGGACCCGTGGACGTGGACAGCGCCGCCTTGCGCTCAGCTGCCGCCGCCTCCAGCTGCGCCTTCTTCTCCGCGCTCGGCTCCACGAAGATCTCACCGGTGCTGCCGTCCACCGCGATCACGGTGCCCTCGGCGATCTCGCCCGCGCCGGGAAGCGCCACCACGGCAGGCACACCGAGCGCACGCGCCAGGATCGCGCTGTGGCTGGTCGGCCCTCCCTCCTCGGTGACAAATCCGAGCACCAGGGTCGGGTCGAGCAGCGCGGTGTCCGCGGGCGCGAGGTCACGAGCAATAAGGACGTAGGGCTCATCGCTGTCCGGGACACCCGGCATGGGCACCCCGAGCAGACGCGCGACGATACGATTCCGCACGTCGTCGAGGTCGGCGACGCGCCCGGCGAGGTACTCACCGGCACCGGCCAGCAGCGCACGGTACGCGGCGAACGCGTCATAGACCGCGCGCTCGGCCGTGCTGCCGACTGCGATTCGCCGTTCCACGTCCGCCATCAGCTCGGGATCCTGGGCCATCATGGCCTGAGCCTCGAGCACCGCCTGGGCTTCGCCCCCCGCCAGATTGCCGCGCGCAATCAGGTCGGCTGCCACAGCCTCCACGGCCATGCGGGCACGCCCCTGTTCGCGCTCCGCCTCCTCCGTAGGGATCTGCTTGGCAGGCGGTTCAAGAACCGCCGTTCCCATATGCCGAACCTCGCCGATCGCCACACCGTGGCTCACGCCGACGCCTCGCAGCGTTGTCTCCATCTCACCCGTCTCCGATAGTGCGGCGGTCCCGCCGCCGCGGTGGTTGTACAAACAGCCGTCTACGACGGCACCGATGTCACTGCCAGCTGAAGAGGGTGTCGCCGGCCTTCACATCGCCGTCCTCACGGACCTCGGAGAGAGAGTCCGCCGTGGCCTCGAGCGCCACGATGGGACACACCGGGGACTTGCCGGCCTCCTCGACGGCGGTCGGGTTCCACCGCACGACGCCCTGGCCGCGCGTCACGGTGTCCCCCTTGTTGACGAGCAGCTCGAAACCCTCGCCATTGAGCTGGACGGTGTCGATGCCCAGGTGCGTCAGCACACCATGGCCCTCGCTGTCGACGACCACGAAGGCATGGGGGTGAAGAGAGACAATCACGCCGTCCACGGGGGCGACAGCCTCCGAGGGCTCACGCACGGGGTCGATCGCGGTGCCGGGGCCGACCATCGCTCCGGAGAACACGGGATCCGGTACCGCGGCGAGTCCGATGGCACGTCCAGCAAGAGGGGACGTCACGGTGGTCATGGGAAGCCTCCCAGGGGTGGAGATGTATATGGGCCGTCACTACCTGTCCCGGACGGCACACTGTTCAGCAGGGTATGTCATATGAACTGGCGGTTCCGCATGAGACGGCCCGGTTGACGGCCCTAGAGCACAGCGCAAACGATTTGCGCCCGCTCCGGGCCCCCCTGTACAGTCGTACTCCTGCTTGAGGCCGAGCGACGCAACCAAGCGTCCTTGCCTGGCAGCACCCAACTTGTCAGATCCTATCTCGGGGTCTGGTTCTGCATGTCCGCAGAACCGTGGTCAGAGAGACGGAAAAACACTGATAGAGTTTGGAACACCGAAGGGAAGCGCCCGGAGGAAAGCCTGAGAGAGTCTCTCGGGTGAGTACAAAGGAAGCGTCCGTTCCTTGAGAACTCAACAGCGTGCCAAAA
>NZ_JBEZKJ010000159.1:0-10825 GCF_040651675.1 Streptomyces sp. NPDC048415
CGGGTTTTCGCCCCCGCCGCCCCTACCCTTCCCGTCCCTGGGGGCTGCGCCCCCAGACCCCCCTTGTCGCGCTTCGCGCTCGTCCTCAAACGCCGGACGGGCTGAACCGCCGGGCGGGCTGAAACGCTGACGCGCCACATCTTGACCGTTATGCGGATTTTGTCTGATTAGCGCGTATTGTCGGCGCATGCCCACGCCATACGGATCCCGCGGCGGCATGGCGTTCGGTGCGGAGGAGCTGCGTGTGCTCCGCCGCGCTCTCGCCCTTGCCCTGCATCCCAGCCCCGCCTCGGCCGAGGACGTCCAGGACTGTCTCCGTCTCGCCGAGTCCGTCGACGAGGCGGCCCGCGAGGGAGCCAGGCTCCGGGCCTTCCTGGTGGCCGATCTCGCCCGCTACCGGGCCGCGCTGCCGGGTACTGCCGCCGGCTATCTCGTCCTCCTGGAGGAGGCGCTCGGCACCGGCTACCGGCCGAGCCCCGACGACCTCGCCGCGCTGCGCGCCCTGCGCGCGAACTCCGCCGCGGCCGCCCTCCTGGACCGCTGCCGGGCCCTGGCCGAGCAGGACGTGCGCGCCCGCCTGGCGGGCCGTACGCCCGCGCCCAGGGTCCCGCAGTCCCGCACCCCCCTGCTGGCTCTCCCAGGCGGCCTGGCGTCCGAGGGGAGGCCTGCAAAGCCCACGGAGAAGCCCGCCGCGCAGCCGAAGCCGCCGCCCCCGGTCAAGACCCCGCGCCCGGAGCGCCCCATCCCCACACCGGGTGAGGTCTTCCCTCCGAAGCGCAAGCCCGGACCGCCACCGGCGAACCCCTCGCAGCAGCTCGCGGCGGGCTAGCTACTCTGGAGGCATGGACTATGTCTCCGCGCTCGTGCCCCCCGTAGTGATGGCCGTGTTCTTCATCGGTCTGATCGTGACGATCGTGAAGAGCCAGGGCGGGGCCAACAAGTCCAAGGAGGACGCGGTCGTCGACGCCGCCCTCGCGCGCGCGGAGAGCGCCCGTCAGGCCTCCCGGGACACCGAGGACTGAGCCCCGCCCTCACCGGGCGACTCATCGGCGTACGTCTCATACGTTTTTCGAGTCGTACGCCCTTTTTGTTGCCGATCTCCCACTATTGTTCTGAGCTGTGCCTCGCCCATTGGGAGAACTCGAAGACGCGGTCATGACGCGGGTGTGGAAGTGGAACCGCCCGGTGACCGTTCGAGAAGTCCTGGAAGATCTTCAGCAGGAACGGTCCATCGCGTACACCACGGTGATGACCGTTTTGGACAATCTCCATCAGAAGGGCTGGGTGCGCCGCGAAGCGGAAGGCCGGGCCTATCGATATGAGGCGGTCTCCACACGTGCCGCCTACGCAGCGGCACTGATGAACGACGCATGGTCGCAGAGTGACAACCCGGCCGCCGCCCTCGTCGCCTTCTTCGGCATGATGTCCCCGGAACAGCGCGAAGCCCTGCGCGATGCCGTGCGTATGGTGCAAGGACCGGAAACCCCCGCGCCGCAGAACCCTCCCGCGAGCCCGTCGGAGCAGAGCCCCGCCGCGACCGAGGGCGACGGCGGGCGATAGCGTCCGCTCATGCCAGCAGAGCATCCCGCGGAGGTTCCGGCAGAGCTTCCCGCACCGGATCCGGAAGCCACCGCAAAAGCCATCACCGTCCGGCGGGCCAGGACCAGCGATGTCACGGCCGTACGCCGCCTCCTCGACGCGAACGTCCGACGCGGCATCCTGCTCGACAAAGCGACGGTGACGCTTTACGAGGACATCCAGGAGTTCTGGGTGGCGGAACGCGACGACAACGCCCAGGTCGTCGGTTGTGGTGCGCTGCACGTGATGTGGGAAGACCTCGCGGAAGTCCGCACTCTCGCGGTGAACCCCGCGGTCAAGGGCCTCGGTGTCGGACATCAGTTGCTGGAGAAGTTGCTGCAGACCGCCCGCTGGCTCGGCGTTCGTCGCGTTTTCTGTCTGACCTTCGAAGTCGACTTCTTCGCGAAGCACGGCTTCGTGGAGATCGGCGAGACCCCCGTGGACACCGATGTCTACGCCGAGCTCCTGCGTTCCTATGACGAGGGCGTCGCGGAGTTCCTCGGTCTCGAACGAGTGAAACCGAACACCTTGGGCAACAGTCGGATGCTTCTGCATCTGTGATCGCCGACGACTATTCCGGTGGACCGCCTTGCCCGGGTGCCCTATGTCCGAAACGCGCACGTTTCCGGGCTGCCAGTGCCCTGTGAGTCTCCCCCGGGGGTTTGTGTTTTTCCAGCAAAAGCGGTTTGCTTTCCGACGTACTGCAGTACTGCATATAACAGGGGACGGCGAAACGGCGGACGCCGCAGACCCCATGCCCGAAGTTATCGATGAAAGGAAATCCGGTGGCACAGAAGGTTCAGGTCCTTCTTGTCGACGACCTCGACGGTGGCGAGGCGGACGAGACCGTGACGTTCGCGCTGGACGGCAAGACGTACGAAATCGATCTCACGACCGCCAATGCGGACAAGCTCCGTGGCCTTCTCGAGCCCTACACGAAGGGTGGTCGTCGTACCGGAGGCCGCGCTTCGGGCGGGCGCGGAAAGGCACGCGTCGCTTCTGGTGGCAGCCAGGACACCGCGCAGATCCGCGCTTGGGCGAAGGAGAACGGCTACGAGGTCAATGACCGTGGCCGAGTTCCCGCATCCATTCGCGAAGCCTACGAGAAGGCCAACGGCTGAGCGCACGCGCGCCGCAGCCTTACCCGATGGCACTGCGTCGCCATCGTCGCCACGAGTCGTACGAGATCAGGGGCGCTCCCAACGCCCCCTCCGATCGCTTGGCCGCCCAGCGCCGACAGCGTCGGCAGCGTCGGCTCCACCTCGCAGCCGGGCTCCGGGGGCCGCAGCCAGACAGCGGCCCCCAGCGAGCCGGCCCGGTCCGCGTCGGTCCTCAGCAATCCGGTCCGGCCTCCATCGGCCCTCAGCGATCCGGTCCGGCCCCGGTCGACCCTCAGCGACCCGGCCGGCTCTCCCTCGGCATCCACGCGCGCGTGGATGCCCTCCCGTGTGTCCAATCCGGGAGGCCGTGGAGCCTCGATGCTCCCGCCCGCGCCGATCGCCCTGAGGTCCAGCGCGAGGGTGCCCCACTCCAGCCAGTCGAGCAGCCCGGGAAGCTCCTCCGCGCTTCCCGCGGCCACCAGAAGCCGCATCCGGCCGCCCCGCACGGCCACCGGAGACGCCGGCCCCAGATGTCGCAGCGCCGCGAATCCCGCCTCCGCCGGCACATCCAGCACATCGAAGCGCAGCCCCGTGGCAAGTCGTACCGGTGATCCGGGCGATCCGGGCACTGCCGCCCAGCCCAGTTCGTTCTCGTACCACCACCGCACCGGATCGTCCGGATCGAGCGGCCGACGAGGGAGAGGAACGGTGGGAGCCATGCCAGGAGCAACAGCCGGAAGACCTCTGGAGTTACGCTGCGTGTTCCGACAAATACGCACAGTGTCGGAAGGGAAGCGCCCGGGGGTGTTCAGCGGCGCAAGGATGTTCGCCCATAGCGGAGGGAACCGGTGCGAGCCGCATGGAGTGTCAGTGCCTGCGGGTAAGACATCCCTAGTGGGAGGGGCGACACGCATGGCTCGGGCATCTCACGTTCGCCATCGGCGTACAGCTGGAGAGGGTATCTGCCTGGCCTGCGGGAACATCGTCTCGCACCATCAGGTTGGAGCAGATGTCGGCGTTCGGGGTCAGGAGGCCAAGGACGGTGTCGGCAGTTGGAATGAGCGGTCCCCGCTTGCGGGACTAAGCTGCGGAAGGACAGGGAGGGGAGCGTCCCCTTACTGCCTGACCGCTCTGAGGAGCGATTAACGATGTTCGAGAGGTTCACCGACCGCGCGCGGCGGGTTGTCGTCCTGGCTCAGGAAGAAGCCCGGATGCTCAACCACAACTACATCGGCACCGAGCACATCCTCCTGGGCCTGATCCACGAGGGTGAGGGTGTCGCCGCTAAGGCCCTGGAGAGCCTCGGGATTTCGCTCGAGGCGGTCCGCCAGCAGGTGGAGGAGATCATCGGGCAGGGGCAGCAGGCCCCGTCCGGGCACATCCCCTTCACCCCCCGTGCCAAGAAGGTCCTGGAGCTGTCGCTCCGCGAGGCCCTTCAGCTGGGCCACAACTACATCGGCACGGAGCACATCCTGCTCGGCCTGATCCGTGAGGGCGAGGGCGTCGCCGCCCAGGTCCTGGTCAAGCTGGGCGCAGATCTCAACCGCGTGCGGCAGCAGGTGATCCAGCTGCTCTCCGGTTACCAGGGCAAGGAGACCGCCGCCGCCGGTGGTCCTGCCGAGGGCACCCCCTCCACGTCCCTGGTCCTCGACCAGTTCGGCCGGAATCTCACCCAGGCCGCTCGTGAGTCCAAGCTCGACCCGGTCATCGGGCGCGAGAAGGAGATCGAGCGGGTCATGCAGGTGCTGTCCCGCCGTACGAAGAACAACCCGGTCCTCATCGGTGAGCCCGGCGTCGGCAAGACCGCCGTCGTCGAGGGCCTCGCCCAGGCCATCGTCAAGGGCGAGGTGCCCGAGACCCTCAAGGACAAGCACCTCTACACCCTCGACCTCGGCGCGCTGGTCGCCGGCTCCCGCTACCGCGGTGACTTCGAGGAGCGCCTGAAGAAGGTGCTCAAGGAGATCCGCACCCGCGGCGACATCATCCTGTTCATCGACGAGCTGCACACGCTGGTCGGTGCGGGTGCCGCCGAGGGCGCCATCGACGCGGCTTCGATCCTGAAGCCGATGCTGGCCCGCGGCGAGCTGCAGACCATCGGTGCCACGACGCTGGACGAGTACCGCAAGCACCTCGAGAAGGACGCGGCCCTCGAGCGCCGCTTCCAGCCGATCCAGGTGGCGGAGCCTTCCCTCCCGCACACCATCGAGATCCTCAAGGGCCTGCGGGACCGCTACGAGGCACACCACCGCGTCTCCATCACGGACGAGGCCCTCGTCCAGGCCGCGACGCTCGCGGACCGCTACATCTCGGACCGCTTCCTGCCCGACAAGGCGATCGACCTGATCGACGAGGCGGGCTCCCGGATGCGCATCCGCCGGATGACCGCGCCGCCGGACCTCCGCGAGTTCGACGAGAAGATCGCGGGCGTCCGCCGCGACAAGGAGTCGGCCATCGACTCCCAGGACTTCGAGAAGGCGGCCTCTCTCCGCGACAAGGAGAAGCAGCTGCTGGCGGCGAAGGCCAAGCGGGAGAAGGAGTGGAAGGCCGGCGACATGGACGTCGTCGCCGAGGTCGACGGCGAGCTGATCGCCGAGGTCCTCGCGACCGCCACCGGCATCCCGGTCTTCAAGCTGACCGAGGAGGAGTCCTCGCGTCTGCTCCGCATGGAGGACGAGCTCCACAAGCGGGTCATCGGCCAGAAGGACGCCATCAAGGCGCTCTCGCAGGCGATCCGTCGTACGCGAGCGGGTCTGAAGGACCCGAAGCGTCCCGGTGGTTCCTTCATCTTCGCCGGTCCGTCCGGTGTCGGTAAGACCGAGCTCTCGAAGACCCTCGCCGAATTCCTCTTCGGTGACGAGGACGCGCTGATCGCCCTCGACATGTCGGAGTTCAGCGAGAAGCACACGGTCTCGCGTCTCTTCGGTTCGCCCCCCGGATACGTGGGCTACGAAGAGGGCGGCCAGCTGACCGAGAAGGTGCGGCGCAAGCCGTTCTCGGTGGTCCTCTTCGACGAGGTCGAGAAGGCTCACCCGGACATCTTCAACTCGCTGCTGCAGATCCTGGAGGACGGTCGCCTGACCGACTCCCAGGGCCGCGTCGTGGACTTCAAGAACACGGTCATCATCATGACGACCAACCTCGGCACGCGGGACATCTCCAAGGGCTTCAACCTCGGCTTCGCGGCCGCGGGTGACGTCAAGACCAACTACGAGCGCATGAAGGCCAAGGTCAACGAGGAGCTGAAGCAGCACTTCCGCCCCGAGTTCCTGAACCGTGTCGACGACACGGTGGTCTTCCACCAGCTCACCGAGGAAGACATCATCCAGATCGTCGACCTCATGATCGCCAAGGTGGACGAGCGGCTGAAGGACCGGGACATGGGCCTCGAGCTCAGCCCGAGCGCCAAGTCGCTCCTCGCGAAGAAGGGTTACGACCCCGTCCTGGGCGCCCGGCCGCTGCGCCGGACGATCCAGCGCGAGATCGAGGACGCGCTCTCGGAGAAGATCCTCTTCAGCGAGCTGCGTCCCGGCCACATCGTGGTCGTCGACACGGAGGGCGAGGGCGACGCCAAGACCTTCACCTTCCGGGGTGAGGAGAAGTCGGCGCTCCCCGACGTCCCGCCGATCGAGCAGGCGGCGGGTGGGGCCGGCCCCAACCTGAGCAAGGAGGCGTAAGCCTTCGGCTTCGCTGAACAGAGGGGCTGCCCCGGGACTTCGGTCCTGGGGCAGCCCCTTTTTCCGCGTGTCACGCGTAGCCCCCGTCACATTCACGGGTGTCTGGATCCGACGGGCCGGTGACATGACGCACAGGCGTTTTGTCCCTTACTAGGGCGAATAGTGGAGACGGGAGAACGGACAAAAGGGACCTTTGGTCCGGAACCCGGAGGGCCCCGAACGTCGTGGGGAATCGGTGGTGGGCGCGGGTTTTTCCAGGGAAGGCGACGTTCCGAAGGGGGCTAAACGCTGTTTTCCGTAGAAATCAGGCAGGTCCTCAACGGAGTGTCCGTTCTGTCAAGAGTCGTTAAGTTTTGAGGTCAACTACGGCCTTAAGTCGTAGATCACCCATTTGAGTGTCCGCCGGGCGGCGGGTTACCAAGGGATGGGCCATCCGGCGCCGGCTGTGTGCCGGGTGGTTTCTGAGTCCCTGTCCCCGTCTCCACGAGGTCTCCATGTCGAAGCGCGTCCCGTCCCGTCTCTCCCGTACGTCCCTGATCCGCACCCGGACGGCCGTCCTGGCCGTCGGTCTCGGCGCCTCGGTCGTGCTGGGCGCCGGGGTCGCGACCGCCGCCGAGACCGCCCTCGGCGCCACCGGTACTGTCACGACGGCGAACGCCGTGCAGACGCAGGCCGCCGTGCAGGCCAAGGCCGCCGCCAAGGCCGTCGCCGCGAAGCAGGCCGCCGCCAAGCAGACCGCCTCCTGGATCGACCCGGTGAAGAAGTACACCCTGTCCGCCGCCTTCAACCAGGCCGGCAGCATGTGGCAGTCCACCCACTCCGGCCAGGACTTCGCCGTGGCCAGCGGCACCGAGGTCCTCGCCGCGCACGGCGGCACCGTCGTCAAGACGGGCGGCAATGGCGCGGGCGACGGTCCCGCGTACGGCAACGCCATCGTCATCAAGCACGGCAACGGCACCTACTCGCAGTACGCCCACCTGTCGCGGATCGACGTGAAGGTCGGCCAGGTCGTCACCACCGGCCAGCACATCGCGCTGTCCGGCAACACCGGCAACTCCAGCGGGCCGCACCTGCACTTCGAGATCCGTACGACCGCGAACTACGGCTCCGCCATCGACCCCGTCGCGTTCCTGCGCGCCAAGGGCGTCACCGTCTGAGCATGCGGGGCCTGCCCGGCGGATCAGGACGCAAGGAAGCAACGGTTCCTGATCGGCGCGGGTGAGCGGGGCGATGAGCGTCCCCTCGCGCGAGCGTGTTCGAGCGTGGGGAGTCGACAACCGGCGAGAACGCCGATGGAGCCCCTCGCGCGAGCGAAGCCGAGTGCGGGGGAGGGCGTGCCCGGGCCCCGCGTCTGCTGCGGGATCCGTCCGGACAGGCCCTTAGGCGGCGCCGCCGTGCGCCTGCGTCACCAAGTCGATCGCGACCTCCAGGACCGCCTTGCGCTTGTCCTCGGGGTCGCCTTCGACGTCCTTGAGGACGAACATCCCGGCGTGCATCGTGAAGAGCGCGCTGATGCAGCGGACCTGGTCGGTCAGCGGCGACTCGGGCTCTTTGATGATGTCGAGCATGCTGAGCATCCGGTCCTTGAAGGTCTCGCCGATGCTCAGCTCTCGTACCGTCGCCTGGTTCTCCTGCATGAAGCGGAAGAGCGGTGACGCGTCGACGAGGGCCTCGCTGTAGCGGCGCAGCACCTCCTGCTTGGTCTCCAGAGTGTGCGGCTGCTGCCTGCCCCACTCGATCAGCTCGTCCAGCGGCCTCGTCAGGTCCGCGAAGAGGCTGATGAGGATCTCTTCCTTGGTCTTGAAGTGGTAGTAGAGCGCCGCCTTGGTGACGTCGAGGTGCTCGGCGATCTCGCGCAGCGAGGTCTTCTCGTAGCCCTGCTCCGAGAAGAGTTCGAGGGCCACGTCCTGGATGCGCTGGCGGGTGTCGCCGCGGCGCTGTCGCTTGGTGCCGTCCATGGTGCCGCCCATCCTCGTACTCCTTGCGCTCCCTGAAAACTTACCTGTCGGCCGGCTGGTAAAACCAGTTAAACTTACTTGACGCCCGGCTAGTTACGGGTCTAGTTTCCGTGAGTGTAGTGAACTTGCCGGTCGGCAAGTAAGTGGCCGGTCGGCGGCAGCTGTACCTAGGGGAGTGGGACGATGGCGGACAACACCGAGGTGGTCGCACCGACCGCCGAAAACGGCGAGAAACAACCACGCAGCGTACGAGTCGTGCTGCTCGCGCTCATGATCGCGATGCTGCTCGCGATGCTCGACAACATGATCGTGGGCACCGCGATGCCGACGATCGTCGGCGAACTGGGCGGGCTCCAACACCTCTCCTGGGTCGTCACCGGGTACACCCTCGCGACCGCCGCCTCCACCCCCATCTGGGGCAAGCTCGGCGACATGTACGGGCGCAAGGGCGCCTTCATGACCTCCATCGTGCTCTTCCTGATCGGCTCCGCGCTCAGCGGCATGGCCCAGGACATGGGGCAGCTCATCGGGTTCCGTGCCGTTCAGGGCCTCGGCGCCGGTGGTCTGATGGTCGGCGTCATGGCGATCATCGGTGACCTGATTCCGCCCCGTGAGCGCGGCAAGTACCAGGGCATGATGGCCGGCGTGATGGCGTTCGCCATGATCCTCGGACCCCTGGTCGGCGGCACCATCACCGACCACTGGGGCTGGCGCTGGTCCTTCTACATCAACCTCCCGCTCGGCGTCGTCGCGCTCCTCGCGGTCAGCGCGGTACTGCACCTGCCGAAGAAGCGGAAGCAGGGGAAGATCGACTACCTCGGTGCCGGTCTGCTGACCCTGGGCATCTCGTCCATCGTGCTGGTGACCACCTGGGGCGGCACCGAGTACGCCTGGGGCTCCGCCCGGATCATGGAGCTGATCGGTATCGGCGTCGCCGCGCTCGTCGGCTTCGTCTTCTGGCAGACCAAGGCCGTCGCGCCGATCGTGCCGCTGCACATCTTCCGCAACCGCAACTTCACGCTGATGTCCGTCATCGGCTTCATCACCGGCTTCGTGATGTTCGGCGCCGTGCTCTTCCTGCCGCTGTACCAGCAGTCCGTGCAGGGCGCGTCCGCCACCAATTCCGGGCTGCTGCTCCTGCCGATGCTCGGCGCGATGCTCGCCGTGTCGATGGTCGCCGGGCGCGTCACCACCAACAGCGGCCGGTACAAGATCTTCCCGCTGGTCGGCAGCGTACTGATGATCGTGGGGCTGTTCCTGCTCGCGCAGATGGACACCGAGACGACCCGGCTCACCTCCGGGCTGTACATGGCCGTGCTCGGTGCGGGCATGGGTTGCCTGATGCAGATCACCATGCTGGTGGCGCAGAACAGCGTCGAGATGAAGGACATGGGCGTCGCGTCCTCGTCGACCACGCTGTTCCGTACGCTCGGCTCCTCCTTCGGTGTCGCCATCATGGGCGCGCTGTTCAACCACCGGGTTCAGAACGTGATGGCCGAGCAGGCCGGGGCGATCGGGTCGAAGGTGACCGAGCGGTCCGCGCAGCTTGACGCGGCCAGCCTGGCGAAGCTGCCGGCGGTGGCGCGGCAGGCGTATCAGCACGCGGTGTCCTCCGGTACGCACTCGGCGTTCCTGCTGGGGTCGATCGTGGCCGTGGTCGCCCTTGTCGGGGCGGTGTTCGTGAAGGAGGTCCCGCTGAAGGGGGCGGGGACCAAGCCGGCTCCTGACGCGGCTGACGTGCCGTCGAAGGAAGCCGTGTCTGAGGCCGTCTGACCTCCCTCGATCCGAAGGCCCCCGGCGTTGTCCGCCCCGGGGGCCTTCTCCCGTGTACGGGGCTGGGCGGGCGGCGTCGAAAGGGCTCGCCCTCAAGAGCCGGACAGGCCGCTACACGCGCGGCGCGTGCACGTCAACCTCTGTTGTTCAGGATGGTTCGGTCTCCTCAAGTCGCCCAGAATTCAGGCATCGACCACAAGTGCCTCAGGGCTCCTAGGGGGAACAGAACATGCGCGTGAAGACGAAGACGGCGGCCGCGGCCTCGGCGGTGGCGATGACGGCGGGCCTGCTGGCCATGGCCGGATCCACCACCGCCAGCGCCGCCGACGGCTGCAACAACAACAACGGCAGGACCGTCCAAGAGGCGATCGGGGCGCGCGGCCAGGGCATCGAACTGCGGGTGAACGGGTCCGGGGACAACACCTGTGCCTGGGGCCGGATCGTGGTCGGCGCCGTCGGAATGCACGTCTGGGTGGACCGCAGCAGCGACGGCGGGCGCACCTGGGAACCGCAGCTGGGCTGGCGGGAGATCGAGAGCGGCGGCAGCGTCTGGACCGAGGCCTGGCGCGACCGCAACGGCCAGCTGATGCGGGCCTGCGGTGACTCGGGCTACAACACGACGATCCACTGCACCAAGTGGTACTAGGTGTGCCGTCTCATGACATTGGTTCCTCGCTGTCAGGCTTGGCGGGCATAGGACGTGAGGCGATCGGCGAGCGCGATGACGAGGTCGCGTAGTTCA
>NZ_JBEZKJ010000160.1:0-10584 GCF_040651675.1 Streptomyces sp. NPDC048415
GGGGGCTGCCGCCCCCAGACCCCCGCCGTCGGCCTAACGGCCTCGTCCTCAAACCCCGGACGGGCTGAGAACGGACTCCCCATGCCCGAAGAAGCACCCCCATCCCCACCCCCCTCCCGTCTCCCCCTCGGCACCCTGATCGCGGGCTGTCTGGCTGTCTGCCTCGCGCAGATCGGGATCGCGATCCCTGCCACCCTCAACGGACTCTTCCAGGAGCACCTGCATCCGGTCGGGTCCCAACTCACCTGGATATCCGACGCCTTCCTCCTGCCGGTGACCGTGCTGGAGCTGTCGTTCGGGGTCCTCGGTGACCTCTTCGGGCGCAAGCGGCTGCTGGTGGGCGGCGCGGCGCTGCTCGGCGCCGGCGAGGTGGTGGCGGCCTCCAGCGGCGGCATCCACCAGCTCTGGATGGGTCAGGCGCTGGCCGGCCTCGGCGCCGCCGCGCTGTTCCCGACCTCGCTGGCGATGATCGCGGCGGGCACGCACACCCACGCCCAGCGGGCCCGCGCCATCGCCATCTGGGCATCCAGCCTCTCGGCGGGCGGCTTCCTCGCGCCCCTGCTCGGCGGCATCACGGGAACCTACGGATCGTGGCGCTGGTCGTTCGTCGTAGTGGCGATCATCGCCGCGATCAGCGCCCTGGCCAGCGTGCTGCTTGCCACCGACTCCCGCTCGCCGGAAGGCCGTTCCCTGGACATCGGCGGTCAGATCACCATCGGGGTGGGCCTGTTCGCCCTCCTCTACGCCGTCATCCAGGGCCCGACGGACGGGTGGGGCTCGGCATCAGTGGTCGTCGCGTTCGTCATCGCGGCGGCCTTCATCGCCCTCTTCGTAGCAGCCGAACACCGGGCCGCCTCGCCCCTCCTCCGCCTCGACCTGTTCCGCAACCGCTCCTTCGCGGTCGCCTCCGTCGTCGCGGTCGTCGGCATGTTCAGCTTCCTGGGCACGGCGTACGGAGCGAGCATCCGGCTCGGCCCGATCCAGCACCAGACACCGATGCGTACGGCCTTCGCGTTCCTGCTGCTCAACGGCATCACCCCGTTCCTCACCCCGCTCACCTCACGCCTCCTGGCCCGGGTCTCCGCGCGCCGCCTGCTCACGGCGGGACTCCTGCTGATCGCGGCCGGCGACTTCCTGGCGGCCACGCTCGACGTCGACGACCGGGCGCTGACCTCACTGATCCTGCCGCTGGGCCTGGTGGGCATCGGCTTCGCGTTCACCGTCTCCTCGATCACGGCGACGGCCGTCAACACAGTCCCCGTACACCTGGCGGGCATGGCCAGCGCCTCCACCAACCTGCTGCGCGACTTCGGCTTCACCCTCGGGCCCGCGGTCATCGGCGCGGTGGCCCTGAGCCAAGCCGCGTCCCAGGTCACGACAAAACTCGCACAGCTGCCCCCCGCATCGCAGACGGCGGCCCACGAGGTCCTCAAGGAGGGCGGCCCCCTGGCCCTCAACTCGGTCCCCGCGACCTCACCCCCGGGCGCCGCCCGCGCCTACGCCCTGGACGCCCTGGGCCACGGCTACTCGATCGGCTTCGTGGTCTGCGGCTCAGCAGCCCTCTTCGCCGCAGTACTGGCCCTACTCGCCCTGCACGGACGTACAGAGAAACACGAACCGACCGAGGCACCGCAAGCAGTGACGGTGACCGGCTGAGCCCCGCACCCGCCCACGCGCGGAAGGGGCCGTGCCGGTACATCGAATGCGCGCATCCGAACGGATCGTAAGAAAGCAGCACTTTTCCACCCACAGCGGATCCGTTCGGATGCGGGCGGATGTACCGGCGCGGCCCCTACCCCCACCGTGGGCAGGCGAACCACCCAGGTCCGCACACGCGAGGCCGACTGTCAGAGCCCTCGGCTACGGTTCCACCCATGGCTGCCCGTACGAAATCCACGAAGGACCGCCCGTCCTACCGCTGCACGGAGTGCGGCTGGCAGACGGCCAAGTGGCTGGGCCGCTGCCCCGAGTGCCAGGCATGGGGCACGGTCGAGGAGTACGGCACGCCCGCGGTCCGTACGACGGCACCGGGCCGCGTCACCACCTCCGCCGTGCCGATCGGCCAGGTCGACGGCCGTCAGGCCACGGCCCGCACCACCGGCGTACCGGAGCTGGACCGCGTCCTTGGAGGAGGCCTGGTCCCGGGCGCGGTCGTCCTCGTCGCGGGCGAGCCGGGCGTCGGCAAGTCCACCCTCCTCCTCGACGTGGCGGCGAAGTCGGCAAGCGACGAGCACCGCACGCTCTACATCACAGGTGAGGAGTCGGCGAGCCAGGTCCGCCTGCGCGCCGACCGCATCAAGGCCATCCACGACCACCTCTACCTCGCCGCGGAGACCGATCTGGCCGCAGTCCTCGGCCACTTGGACGCGGTGAAGCCGTCCCTGCTGATCCTGGACTCCGTACAGACCGTCGCCTCCCCGGAGATCGACGGCGCCCCCGGCGGCATGGCGCAGGTCCGCGAAGTGGCGGGCGCCCTGATCCGCGCTTCCAAGGAACGCGGCATGTCCACCCTCCTGGTGGGCCACGTCACCAAGGACGGCGCGATCGCCGGCCCACGCCTGCTCGAACACCTCGTGGACGTCGTCCTGAGCTTCGAGGGCGACCGGCACGCGCGCCTGCGTCTCGTCCGAGGGGTCAAGAACCGTTACGGCACGACGGACGAGGTCGGCTGCTTCGAGCTGCACGACGAGGGCATCACAGGGCTCGCCGACCCCTCGGGCCTGTTCCTCACCCGCCGTGCCGAACCGGTCCCCGGCACCTGCCTGACCGTCACCCTCGAGGGCCGCCGTCCCTTGGTGGCGGAGGTACAGGCCCTCACGGTGGACTCGCAGATCCCCTCCCCCCGCCGCACCACCTCCGGCCTGGAGACCTCCCGCGTCTCGATGATGCTCGCCGTCCTGGAGCAGCGCGGCCGGATCAGCGCACTGGGCAAGCGGGACATCTACTCGGCGACGGTAGGCGGCGTGAAGCTCTCCGAGCCCGCCGCGGACCTCGCGATCGCGCTCGCCCTGGCGTCGGCGGCAAGTGACACCCCGCTCCCGAAGAACCTCGTGGCGATCGGCGAAGTAGGCCTCGCGGGCGAGGTCAGACGGGTCACGGGCGTCCAGCGACGACTGGCCGAAGCACACCGGCTGGGCTTCACCCACGCCCTCGTACCGAGCGACCCGGGCAAGATCCCTGCCGGTATGAAGGTCCTGGAAGTCGCCGACATGGGCGAGGCGCTGCGCGTGCTGCCGAGGTCGCGTCGTCGAGAGGCCCCACGGGAGGAGGAAGAGCGCCGGTAGACTTTGCCCTGGTCTCGCCCGTCCGTACGAACAGAGGGCGACCGGAAACCCGCGACCGGAGGAGTGCAGTGGCAGCCAACGACCGGGCAGCAGCTCCCGGAAAGTCCGGTGGGAGCTCCGGTGCCGATGGCCTGATGCGCGCCTCACTGAGCGCCGTGGCACCCGGCACGGGGCTTCGCGACGGCCTGGAGCGGATCCTCCGAGGCAACACCGGCGGTCTCATCGTGCTCGGCTGGGACAAGACCGTCGAGTCGATGTGCACCGGCGGTTTCGTCCTGGACGTCGACTTCACGGCGACCCGGCTGCGCGAGCTGTGCAAGCTCGACGGCGGCATCGTCGTCGACAAGGACATCACCAAGATCCTCCGGGCGGGCGTGCAGCTGGTGCCCGACCCGACGATCCCGACGGAGGAGACGGGCACGCGGCACCGCACCGCGGACCGGGTGAGCAAGCAGGTCGGCTTCCCCGTCGTCTCGGTCTCCCAGTCGATGCGCCTGATCGCCCTGTACGTAGACGGTCAGCGCCGCGTCCTGGAGGACTCCGCCGCGATCCTCTCCCGCGCCAACCAGGCCCTGGCGACCCTGGAGCGCTACAAGCTCCGCCTCGACGAGGTCGCGGGAACGTTGTCAGCGCTGGAGATCGAAGACCTGGTCACCGTCCGGGACGTGTCGGCGGTCGCCCAGCGCCTGGAGATGGTGCGCCGGATCGCCACCGAGATCGCCGAGTACGTCGTCGAACTGGGCACCGACGGGCGTCTTCTCGCCCTGCAGCTGGACGAGTTGATCGCGGGCGTCGAGCCCGAGCGCGAACTCGTCGTACGGGACTATGTGCCCGAGCCGACCGCGAAGCGCTCCCGTACGGTCGACGAGGCGCTCTCCGAGCTGGACGCGCTCACGCATGCGGAGCTGCTCGAAATGTCCACCGTGGCACGGGCGTTGGGCTACACGGGCTCGCCCGAGGCACTGGACTCCGCGGTCTCGCCGCGCGGCTTCCGTCTCCTCGCCAAGGTGCCCCGCCTGCCCGGCGCGATCATCGACCGGCTGGTCGAGCACTTCGGAGGGCTGCAGAAGCTGCTCGCCGCCAGCGTGGACGACCTCCAGACGGTCGACGGGGTGGGCGAGGCGCGGGCCCGGAGCGTCCGCGAGGGTCTGTCGCGGCTGGCGGAGTCGTCGATTCTGGAGCGGTACGTCTAAGAACTCGGAGCGAACCCGAGCGACCGCGACGACCCCCCAGCGAACCCGAGCGACCGCAACGGACCCCCAGCAAGCCCGAGGAACCGCGACGCCAAAGCACACCCGAGCGACCGCGACGAACTCAAAGCGAACCCGAGCGACCGCGACGAACTCAAAGCGAGCCCGAGCGACCGCAACGAACCCAGCCCGACCCTGGAAAACGGCACGAACCCAGGCGAACCTGGGAAGCGCCCGCCCCGTCGCCCCGTCAGTCCTTGGACAGCACGAACGACGTCTGCGCCTTCGTCAGCCCCGGCGCCTTCGCCTCCACCAAGTACGTGCCAGCGGACGCCGACCCCGCCGGAGGCGTAGCGCACTCCGGGGCACTGGGCTTGCGATCCCACTCCACCGTGTAGGCCACCTGGTCGTTGGCCGGCAGGCGGAAGAGCGCGCCGCCGGTGGTCTTCGGGCAGTCGGCCGAGGACCAGATGCCGTCGTCGCTGCCGGCCTGAGTGATCGTCAAGACGGTGTTCTTCGGGCCGAGATCGACCTTGCAGTCGCTGCCGGAGGAGTTCTTCACGACGAGTTCGAGCGTGGGCTTCTCGCCGGGCGCGTACGTGTTGTGCGCGCTCTTGAGCGTCAACTTGACGCTGCCTGCGGTGCAGTTGGGAAGACTGGAGCCGACCGGAAGCTGCTCTCCGGACCCTCCGCCGTTCTTGGCCCCGTCGTCGGAGCCGCTGCCGCTCCCGCCGGGAGCCCCGGAATCCGAACCGGAACCGTCCCCGGACCCGGTGCCGCCACCGCTGGCACTGCCGCTCGACTCGTCGCGTCCGCCCGGGTGTTGACTGATCGCGGGACCCGAGCCGGAGGGGCCCGGAGTGATCGAGGGGGCCGGGTTCTTCCCGTTGGAACCGCCGGAGTTGTTCTTTCCGCCTCCGCCGCCGGAACCGACCACCCACACGATGAGCAGCGCCAACAGCGCGAGCATGGACAGCAGAACGGCCCTCCGACGCCAGTAGATGGTGGAGGGAAGCGGCCCGACCGGATTGCGCAGAGATCCCACGGCGCAAACTGTACGAGAGATCCGCCGCGCCGCTTGCCCCACCCGCCGCCCCGGCCCCAACTTTTCCGGATCATCATCCCGGAGCTCGGCAGTAGTTCGCCCCCTCCGCCCCTACCCGTCCCGTATCTGGGGGAGGCTGCGCCCCTCGGCCCCTCGTATCGCGCTTCGCGCTCGTCCTCAAACGCCGGGCGGGCTGAACCTCAGCCCCACCCCCCGCATGGCAGGATCGACACCGCCATGACTGCACCCACACAGCCCGCCCAGAACGCCGCGAACTCCGCGAACGCCGCGACCCTCCACACCCCCGTCATCGCCTGGTTCGACGAGCACGCCCGTGATCTCCCGTGGCGGCGCCCCGACGCCGGTCCTTGGGGAGTGATGGTCAGCGAGTTCATGCTGCAGCAGACCCCCGTGAACCGCGTGCTGCCGGTGTACGCGGAGTGGCTCAAACGCTGGCCCCGCCCCGCCGACCTGGCGAAGGAGCCCCCGGGCGAGGCCGTCCGCGCCTGGGGCCGCCTCGGCTACCCGCGCCGTGCGCTGCGGCTGCACGGCGCCGCGGTGGCCATAACGGAACGGCACGGCGGTGACGTACCGACGGAACACGCGCAGCTGCTCGCGCTGCCCGGCATCGGGGAGTACACGGCGGCGGCGGTGGCGTCCTTCGCGTACGGCCAGCGTCACGCCGTACTCGACACGAACGTACGGCGGGTCTTCGCCCGGGCCGTCACCGGTGTGCGGTACCCGCCGAACGCCACCACCGCGGCCGAGCGCAAGCTCGCCCGCGCACTGCTCCCGGAGAGCGAGCCCACGGCCGCGCGCTGGGCCGCCGCCTCGATGGAACTGGGCGCGCTGGTGTGCACGGCGAAGAACGAGACCTGCCACCGCTGCCCGATCGCCGCGCAGTGCGCGTGGCGGCTGGCGGGCAAGCCGGAGCACGAGGGGCCGCCGCGGCGCGGACAGACGTACGCCGGGACGGACAGACAGGTGCGCGGCAGGCTCCTCGCGGTGCTGAGGGACGCGGTCACGCCGGTCCCGCAGGCCGCGCTGGACCGGGTATGGGACGAACCGGTCCAGCGGGCCCGGGCGCTCGACGGACTCGTCGCGGACGGACTGGTGGAGCCACTCCCCGGCGGTTTGTATCGTCTACCGCTTACGTAACCGCTTACGCAACCGTTCATCAAACCTCTGACGCAACAGCTGACGTGTGGGCACCGCCGCGCCAACGGTTGACGTAACCGACGGACAAACCGGATCAACCGGGACGTACACCCGCATCGCCCTACCCCCCACCGCCCTCCGTTACACAACCGACGGACAGCCGATTGCTTGCCGCAGGCTGTCTCGGACAACCCCGTGACAACGCCTCCGTAACTTCATTGGCGTACCGCAGGGACCGCCGCGACACGCGGCGGGGCCACGGCGGTTCGCAGGTAACGGAGAACCGGCGGCAGTCAGGCCGGAAACGGGGATGGAGGCGGTTGATCATGGCGCACGGCGAGGTGCTCGAATTCGAGGAGTACGTCCGCACTCGGCAGGACGCGCTGCTGCGCAGTGCTCGCCGCCTGGTCCCCGACCCGGTCGACGCCCAGGACCTGCTGCAGACCGCGCTCGTACGGACGTACGGCCGCTGGGACGGCATCGCGGACAAGCGGCTGGCCGACGCCTACCTGCGCCGCGTGATGATCAATACGCGGACCGAGTGGTGGCGGGCCCGGAAGCTCGAAGAGGTGCCCACCGAGCAGCTGCCGGACGCGTCCGTCGACGACTCCACCGAACAGCACGCGGACCGGGCTCTCCTTATGGACATCATGAAGGTTCTCGCTCCCAAGCAGCGCAGTGTCGTGGTGCTGCGACACTGGGAGCAGATGTCCACGGAGGAGACGGCCGCCGCCCTCGGCATGTCGGCCGGAACGGTCAAGAGCACGCTGCACCGGGCGCTGGCCCGGCTCCGCGAGGAGCTGGAGAGCCGGGACTACGACGAGCGCGGCGCCCGCGCGCTCGAACCGGGTAAGGAGCGGGAGCGTTGCGCGGCCTAGGAAATCGGGCCATTCAGGTCCTGAAGGCGGGGAGTTCGGCAGCAGCCGTGCTCACCGCCCTCGGCCTTTTCGTGACCGCCTGCGCGACGGGCGGCACCGGCGCCCGCGACGAGGGGCCCGCGGGCGGCGACTCGCTCGCGAAGAGCGGCACCACGCCGATGCTCTCCGCCTCGCCGACCAAACCCCCCGAGCACGTGGACGCGGTCAAGCTCGTCAAGGATGACCCGACGGTCAACGCGGCGGTCAAGCGCGATCTGAAGCCGTGCGTCGGTGACGAGTACCCCGTCGACGTCTCGTACGGCGATCTGACCGGCGGCTCCGCGGACGACGTGGTGATCAACGTGATGACCTGCGGCGACGCCGTCGGCGTCGGCTCGTATGTGTACCGCGAAGAGGGCGGGAAGTACCAGAACGTCTTCAAGGTCGAGGAACCCCCGGTCTACGCCGAGATAGACCGGGGCGACCTGGTGGTCACCCAGCAGCTGTACAAGAAGGGCGACCCGGTGGCGTACCCCTCCAGCGAAGAAGTGATCACCTACGGCTGGTCCGCGACCCGTTTCACCGA
Source organism: Streptomyces sp. NPDC048415 (assembly GCF_040651675.1). Lineage (NCBI taxonomy): Bacteria > Bacillati > Actinomycetota > Actinomycetes > Kitasatosporales > Streptomycetaceae > Streptomyces > Streptomyces sp. NPDC048415. The sequence goes on from NZ_JBEZKJ010000160.1 coordinate 8,121, forward strand.
GAAGTCCCGGATACACAACGACTACAGCAACGCGGTGGGCGGCACTGACACGCCCTCCCCCGCCCCGAACTGAGAGCGGACGGAGCAGCCGGATGGCAGAGCAGACCCACGTCCTGTTCGTCGAGGACGACGACGTCATCCGCGAGGCCACACAGCTCGCCCTGGAGCGCGACGGCTTCGCGGTCACCGCCATGCCCGACGGACTGTCGGGCCTGGAGGCGTTTCGCGCCGACCGCCCCGACATCGCCCTGCTGGACGTGATGGTCCCCGGACTCGACGGCGTCTCGCTGTGCCGCCGCATCCGTGACGAGTCGACCGTCCCCGTGATCATGCTGTCCGCGCGCGCCGACTCGATCGACGTCGTGCTCGGCCTGGAGGCCGGCGCCGACGACTACGTGACGAAGCCGTTCGACGGTGCCGTGCTGGTCGCCCGCATCCGCGCGGTGCTGCGCCGCTTCGGGCACGCCAGCGGCGGGCAGGGCGCGGCGGCGGCCGAGGGGCCCGCGTCGGTGGACGGCGGCATGCTCGCCTTCGGCGAGCTGGAGATCGACACCGAGGGCATGGAAGTACGCAGAGGCGGTACGCCGGTGGCACTCACGCCCACCGAGATGCGGCTGCTCCTGGAATTCTCGTCCGCGCCGGGTACGGTACTGAGCCGCGACAAGCTGCTCGAACGTGTGTGGGACTACGGCTGGGGCGGTGACACCCGTGTGGTCGACGTCCATGTACAGCGGCTGCGTACGAAGATCGGCCAGGACCGGATCGAAACGGTCCGTGGCTTCGGCTACAAGTTGAAAGCCTGAGCAGGGGTATGCGGGGGATATTTCGGCGCCCGGTGCCGGGCGGCGGTACGAGAACGGGCGCGGGCGGCCGTACGAGACTCGATGCGGGCGGCCGTACGCGACTTGGCGCGGGCGCGCAGACGAGACTTGGCGTGGGCGGCGCGGGTATCCGTACCGGGATCAGATGGAAGCTCAGCGCGGCCATCGCGCTGGTCGGCGCGCTGGTCGCGATCGCGCTGAGCCTGGTCGTGCACAACGCGGCCCGGGTGTCGATGCTCGACAACTCGCGCGACCTGGCCAACGAGCGCATCCAGCTCGCGCAGCGCATGTACGGGCCCGGCCGGCCCCCTCCCGGCACGCCTCCCTTCGGGGTCAAGATCGACGACCCGGCCATCCCGGGTGACCTGCTGGCCAAGGTCACGGAGGGGCGGCGGGCGACCTACGTCTCCGACGGCGCGCACGGCGTGCCGGACATCTGGGCCGCCGTGCCGCTCAGGGACGGCCGGGTGCTGTCCTGGCACGAACGGTTCACGGACCGCAACGCCGACGTCATGAAAGACCTCGATCAGGCGCTGATCATCGGCTCCATCGCGGTCGTGTTCGGCGGCAGCGCGCTCGGTGTGCTCATAGGCGGGCAGCTGTCGCGCAGGCTGCGCAAGGCCGCGTCCGCCGCGAACCAGGTCGCCAAGGGCGAGCCCGACGTGCGGGTACGGGACGCGATCGGTGGTGTCGTACGCGACGAGACCGACGATCTCGCGCGCGCCGTGGACGCGATGGCGGACGCGCTCCAGCAGCGCATCGAGGCCGAGCGGCGGGTGACGGCCGACATCGCGCACGAGCTGCGCACCCCGGTGACCGGTCTGCTCACCGCGGCCGAGCTGCTGCCTCCCGGCCGGCCCACCGAGCTGGTCCGGGACCGGGCGCAAGCCATGCGCACCCTCGTCGAGGACGTCCTGGAGGTCGCCCGGCTGGACGGCGCCTCCGAGCGGGCCGAGCTGCAGGACATCCTGCTCGGTGAGTTCGTGGCCCGGCGCGTGGCCGCCAAGGACGCGGGCGTCGAGGTGCGTGTGGTGCACGAGTCAGAGGTCACGACGGACCCGCGTCGCCTGGAACGCGTCCTGATCAACCTCCTCGCGAACGCCTCCCGGCACGGCAAACCGCCGATCGAGGTCACCGTCGAGGGCCGCGTCATCCGCGTCCGCGACCACGGTCCCGGCTTCCCCGAGAAGCTCCTCGCCGACGGCCCGAGCCGCTTCCGCACCGGCAGCACCGACCGCGCGGGCCACGGCCACGGCCTGGGCCTCACCATCGCCGCGGGCCAGGCCCGGGTGCTCGGCGCCCGCCTCACCTTCCGCAACATCCGGCCCGCCGGCACCCCGGACAACGTACCCGCCGAGGGCGCGGTCGCGGTGCTGTGGCTGCCGGAGCACGCACCGACGAACACCGGGAGCTACCCGATGCTGCCCTCAAGCCCGCCCGGCGTTTGAGAGGGAGCCCTTCGGGCGAGAGGGAACCCCGGGTGCGCAGGGGCGGGACGAAAACCCTCGGCCCACCCCAGCGCCGTACCCGGGCCGCGCAGGCCCTAGTTGTGGTGTCTCAGAACGTTGGTTCCACGGCGTCCTCGAAGGTGAGCTGCTGCGGGATCGTGTCGAGTGGCTTCGGTGGCTGGTCGAACACGATGC
>NZ_JBEZKJ010000161.1:0-10298 GCF_040651675.1 Streptomyces sp. NPDC048415
GTGGACGGGGAGCCCTTGGGGCCGCCGGCCGCGGATCCGCCTCCGCCGCCTCCGGCACCGCCCGCGGCGATGCTGACGGCGCCGGTGGCGATGTTGTTGGCCGCGTTGAGGGCGACTGTGCCGCCGGAGGTGCCGCCGAGGGCTGCTGTTGCCGGGACGATCAGTTTGAGGAGTGCGGGCAGGGCGAAGACCGAGAGGATGAGCATGCCCATACCGGCGATGTTGGCGTTGAGGTCGGTGTCGCCGTGTTCGTTCTTGCTGTTGGTCATGGCTGTCGCGGAGTAGATGATCAGGGCGGCGGCCGGTTTGTAGAGGAGCCAGGCGGCCAGCCAGCCGATGTGCTTCTTCCACCAGCCCTCTCCCCAGCCGGTCATCGAGGAGGCGGCGGCCAGCGGCAGGGTGCCGATCAGCATGATCATGACGCCGATACGGATGTACATCAGACAGATCTGCACGAAGCTCGACAGCATCACCAGGAGGCCGAAGATGAGAACGAGGCCCGGCTGGTCGAGCGTCATCACCCCAAGGATCTCGGCCGCCTTGTCGCCGAGATGGGACTTGCCGTAGACGTCCGCGGCGTACGCGTCCGACGCCGCACTCAGGGATTGGGCGACGCCCACGGCGATCCCGCTGACCAGGATGACCTTCCACATCCCCATGAACGCCTGCTTCATGGGCTGGCCCTTGCGGTCCAGCGCCATACGGATCGCGGCGAACAGCAGTGAGGCCACCGCGACGTAGGCGACCAGCCAGCTGGTCTCGTTGATGATGAGCGTGGCCGGCCCCTTGGCGTCGTTCACCCTGATGCCGATCCAGACGCCGTTGAGCGCTTTCAGGACCTCCGAGGCGCCCTCGCCGATCGCCTTGGCGAAGGTCTCCACGGCACCGTTGGCGAGTGCCTCACCGGTCTGTCCCAGGCCCCACTTCAGGCCGTCGCCCACACAGTCGTAGACCTTCCAGGTGCAGGACATCTCACGCCTCCCAGGTGACGAAGCCCGTGGTGCCGCTGACCTGCGCCATCCCCGAGTAGATCGTGCCGTCCGTGTCGGGCGCGAGCTTCCAGTCGCCGTCCTTCCAGCGCACGGTCACCGACGCGGAGCCGTACGTACCGGCGTTGGGACCCCGGAGCAGGAACATCACGGTCGTCTCCTGCTTGTTGTACGAGAGGACGGAGAACCCGGCGTAGCCGCCGGCGTCCGCCTTGCCCGAGGTGGGCTTGTCCTCGTCCTGGGAACGGCTGGCGACCAGCGCGTCCCGGCCCGCGCCGGGGACCACCTGCCGCTCGACGACCTGGCGCCAGCCCGGGTAGCTGAGGTGGTCGGTGATGGCGTGGGCGGCGAGGACCGCCCCCATCGGGGTGTGCGCGAAGCAGGACCAGACCGGTCCGTCGTACGTGAGCGGGCCCGCCGTCTTGGAGACCGGCACCAGGCCGGTGCCGTCGGCCTTCCAGCGGAAGTCGCCGGGCGCCTGGGTCGGCTTGGCCTGGTCGCTGTCGTCGGTGCGGCAGCCGGCGGGCCGGGTGTCCGAACCGCTGCCGCCGCCGCCCGGCGTGGCGCTCGATGTCGGGCTCGGGTCGGCCGACGCGCCCGCCGGGTCCTCGTCGCCGCTGGTCACCATCGTGAACACGGCGAGCACGAGCAGCACCAGCAGGAACCCGGCCGACAGGATCCAGCCTCGCTGCTGCCAGAACGGCTGCTCCCACTCCCCGCTGCCCCCGCGGGACCGGCCGGAGTTCAGCATGGATGTCCTCCAATCGGGTCAGGTGACGGTCAGGCGAAGACGAAGGTGACGACGGGGCCCGCGGTGGCGACGAGCACACAGCCGCCGAGGACCATGCCGAGCCGGCCCATGTGCTCGGAGCCCTCGCCGCGGCGCATCGAGATCGCCATCATCGCGCCGGTGATCAGCACACCCGCGACGCCCGCCGCGGTACCGGCCCAGGCGAGGATGCCGAGGACGGTGTCGACCTTGCCGGTCAGCTCGCCCGGCGCGTCGCTCTTGGGGTTGGGGACCTTTCCGTCCGCCAGGTAGATGTACTGGTGGGCCTTGGCTGCTATCGCCTTGAGCATGGCTTCTCCCCGATGTGGTCGGCTGCCGGCCGACAACGTTCTTGATGTGAGCGGTGGTTGAGCTGGGCACTGGGTCGGTGGGGGGCGCTGTGGCGCCCGAGTTCCCGGTTGCACAGTGAGCTTGGCGACTGCTGTGAGGTCAGGCCAAGCGATGTAGTGATCCAGCACCTGTCGGTGACGTGTCCGTGACAGACGGGAAGAGATGGTCATGAAGTACCGGTCGTCATATGCGCGAACCCCCGCCCTGTGGGCGGGGGTTCGGTGGGTGCGGTGAGGTGTGGTGTGTGGCGGTGAGGTGTGGTGTGTGGCGGTGTGTGGCGGTTCAGTAGACGAAGGAGACGATCGGGCCCGCCGTGGCGCCGATGACGCAGGCGCCCATGACCAGGGCGAACTGGCTCAGATGCTCCTCGCCCTCGCCGCTGCGCAGAGCGATCGCCATACGGGAACCGATGATCATCAGCCCCGCCACCGCCGCGACGGTGACGAACCAGGCCATGTAACCGAGGACTTGGTCGAGCGGTCCGGTGACATTCCGGCCGGGCACATAGGCGTCGGCGAGTAGCATGCCGCTCGCCGTGTGGACAGCGTTCACTGCGTTCTCCTTGGGGAATGTGACGTCAGGGTGCGGCTCCGGTCAGCCGGGCCAGGGGCGTGAGCTCGCGCGGCGGCGGGCCGGTGAGGTCGCCGGTGCGCCACGCGGGCACCCAGGGCACCCGGTAGACGTCGATCACCGAGGCGATCACCTTGATGCGCTGGGTGAGTTGACGGGGCAGCCGGCCGGGCGCGTCCGCGACCAGGACGATGGCGTCGAGGTCGAGCCCAGGGGGCGCGTCGCCGCGCCGGAAGATGTCCAGGGTGTGCGAGACGGCGTCCAGTCCGGCTGCGTGCGTACGCCCGACGAGGAGCACCGAGCCCGGCTCGCCGTTTTCCGGACGCGGCCAGTTGCGGCCCGCGTCATGGCCGCCGAAGACGGCGGCGAGCGTCGAGGCGCCGGCCCCGCCGTGGGTGGCGACCCAGGCGAACCGCCGTGCGGTCACGGCGGGTTGCACGGGCTCGTCCCGCTGCTGCGGTTCCGGTTCGCCGACCGGACCGCGAATCCAGATCTCGGGGCCGGTCGGCCCGTGCCGCTCGTTACCCAGCATCGTCACTCTCCTCCGTCGTCCGCACACCGATCTTCACGGCGCCCGGACAGGTTAGGTAACGGGGCGTGAGTTCCTGGGACGAGCCTGTGACGTCGTGGTGACGCATGGAGCGGGTGTGAGCCGAGAGACTCAACTGCATATACACGACTGGATCTTGAGTGAGGGGAGCCGATGTCCAACGGGGGCGGAAGCGCCATGACTTGGGTGGTCGGCGGCTGTCTCGCCGCGGTGATCATGCCGGTGGTCATGATGGTCGCGGTGAGCGGATCGCCGAGTGAGGCGGATACGGGGACGGGCACGGGCGGCGGCGGACTCAAGGACGGCACCGTCCCGCAGGAGTACGTGCCCTGGGTCCTCAAGGCGGGCGCCCTGTGCGATGTCATCAAGCCCGCGGTCATCGCCGCGCAGATCGAGGCCGAGTCGGGCTGGAACCCGAACGCCCAGTCGCCGGTCGGCGCCGAGGGGCTGTCGCAGTTCATGCCCGGAACCTGGACGACCTGGGGCCGCGACGACGACGGCAACGGCCGAATATCCCCGTACGACCCCGGGGACGCGATCATGGCCCAGGGCCGTTACGACTGCGCTCTCGCCAAGCAGGTGGAGGGCTACAAGAGTCGCGGCGAGGCGCACGGCGAGACCCTCGACCTCGCGCTCGCCGCGTACAACGCGGGCCCGGGCGCGGTGCACCAGTACGGCGGCATGCCCCCGTACACCGAGACCCAGAACTACGTCGCCCGCATCAAGTCGCTGATAGCCAAGTACGAGTCGGTGGACGACGCCCCGGGCAAGCTCCCGGAAGGCCGGCAGATGGCGATGCCGATCCCCGGCAACCCGCCCGTCACGTCGCCCTACGGCATGCGCATGCACCCGATCCTGCACGTCTACAAGCTGCACACCGGCATCGACTTCGGCGCCGCGGCCGGTACGCCGTTCAAGGCGGCCCGGGACGGCACGGTCACCTCCGCCGGCTGGGCCAACGGGTACGGCAACCGCGTCGTCATCTCCCACGGAACCATCAATGGCGACCAGATTTCGACGACGTACAACCACATGTCCGCCATCGACGTCAGTGTCGGTCAGAAGGTGAAGGTCGGCCAGCAGGTCGGCGCGGTCGGCTCCACCGGTTACTCGACCGGCCCGCACGCGCACTTCGAGGTCATGCAGAACGGCAAGTACGTGGATCCGGCACCCTGGCTGGGGCTGAAGTGAGGAGGGAGGCGAGGATGAGGACGTCGCCGATGAGGACGGTGGCCGCCGTGGTGGTCGTGTCCGTCACGGGGCTTGTGGCGTTGACGGGCTGTGGCTTGCGGGACCATGGTGAATCGGTGGGCGTGCCGGGTTCGTCGCCCTCCGCGGTGCCGTCCGTGGCGCCGAAGGCGCCCCTCCCGTCGGGCAGGCCGCTGGGAGCGGACGCACGGGTGCCGCGCCCGACGGGTGTCGACGGAACGGACGCGACGGAGGTATCGGAGGCGTGGGCGCAAGTGGCGTACGGCTATGACACGAAGTACGACTCCGGCCCGCACGACGCCCTATTGCGCTCGGCACGCTGGTTCACGGCGAAGAAGGCCGCCGCCGAGCGGTCGTACCACCCCGCGAGCGGGGCGGGCAACGACTGGAACACCTGGGCCGGCCACCACGCGTGGACCACGGTGGCCGTCACCGCGGACGACGACGGCGACGGCCCCACCGACACGGCCGTCCTCGCCTACCGCGCCCTCTTCGTCGAGGGCACGGCACACGGCCGCGACGGCTGGACGGGCACGGGGCCGCGCGCGAACGTCTACCTCAAGCTCACCCGTACGGGCCCTGGCCGGCCATGGCGTGTGGACGAGGTGACAACGGTGGAGGCCGCGGTCCCCCCGTCCCCTTCGTCTCCTTCGTCCGCTTCCCCTTCCCCGTCCACCCCTTCGTGAGGGAACCGATGTCTCGACTCAGCCGCGAACAGAAGCGGGAACTCAAGCGGCAGCGCTCGGCGGGCGCCGTACCCGGAGGGGACCCGACCGCCGGGATGACTCCGATCGAGGTGCGTGTACCGGCGTCCGCGGAGGGCATGACCGGGGCCGGGTCCGGGGCTGGGGGTGGTGCCCCAGCCGGTGCCCCGGGTGGTGCGACGGTCGGCGGCATGCCGGTTGTCGCCGCGCCCGGCGAGACCGTCCAGGCCGCCGTCCTCACCTACCTCCACCGACTCGCCCTCGCCACCGGCCACCCGGTCCTTGCCACCGTCCACGACGAACGCATCGGCTTCGTCGTACCGCTCCAGGTGTACGTCGACGGGTCCAGCCGGTACGCGGGGGAGCCGGTACGGGTGGGGGCGGGGCAGGCACGGCAGGAGTACGTGGGCGATCCCGGTTCGGGTCAGGCATCGCAGGAGTACCCGCGCGAGCCCGAGGCGCATCGGCCTCCGGCACCGGCTCCCGTCGAGCGGTCTCCCGAGACTGCGGCGACCGGAGCCCCGGAGGCGCCGCCCGTTCCCCGCCGGGACAAGGCGACGTACGTGTTGCGAGCGGTACCGGAACCGACCGGCATGCCTGCACCGACTCCTGACCTGGCGCCCCCGCCTGCCCCGACGCTGGACCTGGCGCCCGCGGCGACGACGGACGTGGCGCCCGTGCCGACGCCGGACGTGGCGCCCGCGGCGACGCCGAGCTCGACGACGGACGTGGCGCCCGCGCGGACGACGGACGTGGCGCCCGCGCCGACGCCGAACGCGGCGCCCGCGCCGACGGCGAACGTGGCGCCGGAACCTGCGAGGCCCGCGGCATCCGCCGAACCGGAGCCTGCTCAGAACCGTGCCGCATCGGCGAGTGCTGCCCTGCCTCCTGCAGCGGCGCCGATGGCGGCGAGTGCACCGATGCCGGCCGCCCCGGCTCCCGCCCCGGCTCCCGCCGCGCACGCCCCCGCGGCTCCCGAACCCGTACGTCCCCCCACACCCCCCAAACCCCCGGCCCCCGACGCCGCACCGGCCCGTCCCGTTCCGTCGACCTTCGTGCTGCGGGCTGTGGCGGAGCCGAAGCCGTTGCCTGGGGGTTCGGCGACGCATGTGCTGCGGTCGGTGCCGGATTCGGCGGCCGGGGTGGTGGCGGCTCCGACGGGGGAGTTCGGGCCGGCTCCGGTGGCCGAACCCGCTCCCGTGCGGAAGGCGGCCCCCGCGATAATGGAGGCCATGTCCCTCAGCGAACCGGAGCCGGAACCGAAACCCGCTCCGGTGCGCGGTTTCGACGCTGTCGCCGAGGCGGTGCTGGCGCCCGCGCCCGAGGGCGACGGTCCGCCGGCGTTCCTCGTGGAACCCGTGGCGCGGATCAACGAGGCCGTGAAGATGGGCAGGATCGAAGCCGCCGCCGAGATGGCGGAGCGAGCCGTCGCGGAGGCGGCGCAGTCGCTGGGCCAGGACCACCCGGAGGTGCTGAAACTGCGCGAACTGACCGCGTACATCGCCTACTTGGCCGGTGACGCGCTCAGGTCGTTCCACCTGTCGCTCGACCTCGCCGGGGTCCGCCGACGCCACCGCGACCCGCGCGCCGCGTACGGCAACGTACAGAGCGCGGCGGCGGCCTGGCGCGCCGTCCGCGACCCCCTGCAGGGACTGCACCTCGGACGTGACCTGATCGGCGTATGGACCGAGCTCGCGGCCGACGGCGGTCCGGCCGCCGACGACATCGAGCAGCTCGAGTCGGCCCGCACCCGCATGGGCCGCCTCGCCGAACGCGCCCGCGTCCTGGCCGACAACCCCTACACCCAGAGCCCCCGAGCCCATGGTCAGTGACGACCCCGGGGCCCGTCGCGGGATCCGGAGGACAGGGGCCCGGGTGACCGACCACCCGAGCGGCGCCCGTCTCGCCCAGGGCCGGGATCGCGGCATGGCCCACGCCGCCCGCCATCGCTCTTCGCGCCCCGCCGCCCCTCCCATCGAGGTGTCCGTCAACGAGCTGACGGGCACGGTGAGTTGGCGCACGCGCCAGCCTGGCGGAGCCGACCGGCGCGGCGCTCGCGCACGCGCCGCATCCGCCGCCGGCCCCCGGGGCGCCGCTCCGATCCCGACGCACCCGGCCGCCGTACGGGCTGCGGTCGGCGTCCCGGTCGAGGGGCTCACCGGAGATCAGTTGCGGCATCACCTGGCCCAGGTCGGTGCTCTGAGCTCCCGCGTCGCGGCCGACGCCGCCGTCGGCGGACGGGTACCGACGGCCGTGGCGGCCCGCCTGCGCTCGGGCTCGACACCGGCCGTCATGCACGCCCTCACGACAGAACGCGCCTCCACGGCAAGGCAGTTGACGCGCCGAGCACCAGCGACGGGGACGGGGATGGGGACGGGGGCAGCGGTATCGGCCGTGCCCCGGGGCCCACGCCGCTGAAAGAATTCAGCCCGTCCGGCGTTTGAGGACGAGCGCGGAGCGCGATTACGGGGGTCTGGGGGCCGGAGCCCCCAGGTACGGTCGGGGAGGGCAGGGGCGGAGGGGGCGAAACACCCTCACGCGCGCTCCCGCACCACCCCACCGGCCCCCGCACCGACGGTCGTAGCGGGCCCCCGAGCCCCCCGCACCCCCCGCCGCGCCATCCGCAGCGCGTCAAACGTGAGCAGCGACAACGCGAGCCACACCAGCCCGAACCCGGCCCACCGCTCGGCCGGCATGGCCTCGTGGAAGTAGACGATCCCGAGAAGGAACTGGAAGACGGGCGCGAGGTACTGCAGCAGCCCCAGCGTGGACAGCGGCACCCGTATAGCGGCAGCCCCGAAGCAGACGAGGGGAAGCGCCGTCACCAGTCCCGTCGCCGCGAGCAGCCCCGCGTGCCCCGTCCCGTGCGTACCGAAGGTCGCGTCACCCTTGGAGCCCAGCCACAGCAGATAGGCCAGCGCGGGCAGGAACTGGATGGCGGTCTCGGCGGCGAGCGACTCGATGCCGCCGAGGTTCACCTTCTTCTTCACCAGCCCGTACGTGGCGAAGGAGAAGGCGAGACAGAGGGAGATCCAGGGCGGCTGGCCGTATCCGATCGTGAGGACGAGGACGGCGGCGAGGCCGACGCCCACCGCCAGCCACTGCACCGGCCGAAGCCGTTCCTTAAGGAGCAGTACGCCCATCGCGATGGTGACGAGGGGATTGATGAAGTAGCCGAGCGAGGCCTCGACGACGTGCTCGGAGTTCACGGCCCAGATGTAGACGCCCCAGTTGACGGTGATGACCGCCGCCGCGACCGTGATCAGCGCCAGCTTGCGCGGCTGCCGCAGCAGCTCGCCCGCCCAGGCCCAGCGCCGCAACACCAGCAGCGCGGCGCCGACCACGGCGAGGGACCACACCATCCGGTGGGCGAGGATCTCGACGGCGCCGGACGGCTTCAGCAGCGGCCAGAAGAGGGGGACCAGCCCCCACATGCCGTACGCCGCGAAGCCGTTCAGCAGACCTATGCGCTGCTCGCCCTTCGACTTCCCGGCCACCGGTGACTCCCTCGCGTAGGACGGCCGCTCCCGCGGCGGAGCAGCCGTGGACGACGGTAACGCCGAGCGCCCCTGCCTGTCATGCCCGTATCGCCATACGGTCATGACAGGCAGGGGTTCGGAGGTGGCGCTCAGGGGTCTCGAGGAGGAGTCAGCCCTTCAGTGCCGCCTTGATCGACTCGGCGATCGGCGTGGTCGGGCGGCCCGCGAGGCGGGACAGATCGCCGGTGGTGACGGCCAGCTCGCCCTTCTCGATGGACACGTCGACGCCCGCGAGGATGGCGGCGAACGGCTCGGGCAGCCCGGCGCCGGTCAGGATGCCGGTGTACACGTCGGCGGGAACGGCGTTGTAGACGATCTCCTGGCCGGTCTGCCGGCTCAGCTCGGCCGCGTACTCGGCGAAGCCCCACGCGATGTCGCCGCTCAGCTCGTACGTCTTGTTCTCGTGGCCCTCGCCCGTCAGTACGGCGACGGCGGCGGCCGCGTAGTCGGCGCGCGAGGCGGAGGCGATCCTGCCCTCACCGGCGGCCTGCGTGACGGCGCGGTATTCGAGGACGGGGGCGAGCTGCTCGGTGTAGTTCTCGTTGTACCAGCCGTTGCGCAGCAGCGCGTACGGCACACCGGACTCCAGGATCGCCTGCTCGGTGCCCCGGTGGTCGTCCGCGAGGGCGGCGGTCAGGGAGCCGGGGGCGCTGGTGTAGACGAAGAGCGCGACACCGGCCGCCTTGGCGGCGTCGAGGACGCCCGTGTGCTGGCCGACGCGGCCCTTGTCGAACTCGTTGCCGGAGATGAGCAGCACCTTGTCACCGGCGGTGAAGAGTCCGTCGAAGGTCTCGGGGGTGTTGTAGTCGGCGACGGCGAGCTTCACACCGCGGGCCGCGAAGTCGGTGGCCTTGTCCTTGTCCCGGACGACCGCGGTGATCTGGTCGGCCGGAACCTTCTCCAGCAGCTGCTCGACGACGTGGCGGCCGAGGTGTCCGGTGGCTCCGGTGACGACGATGCTCATGAGGGGTATCTCCTTGTGGACGGGTAGGGCACTAACCCTAGGAGATGTACTAACTTCTCGAAAGTACCCACTTTGAAGTAAGGTACTGGCATGGCCGTAAGTACCCCCGCAGTCAGCAAGTGGAATGTCGAGGGCGAGGCGCTCTGCCCGTACCGCCTGGTGCTGGAGCATGTCACCAGCCGCTGGGGCGTCCTCGTGCTCATTCGGCTCCTCGAGCGGCCGCACCGCTTCAGCGAGCTGCGCCGCGCGATCGGGCGCGTCAGCGAGAAGATGCTCACCCAGACCCTGCAGACCCTGGAGCGCGACGGTCTCGTCCACCGCGACGCCAAGCCCGTGATCCCGCCCCGCGTCGACTACTCGCTCACCGATCTGGGCCGCGAGGCCGCCGAGCAGGTGCGTGCCCTCGCCCTGTGGACCCACGAGCGGATGGACGACGTCGAGAAGGCCCGCCACGCATACGACGAGGCCCGGGCGGCAGGCGCCCGGGCCTCGTAACGGGACGTCGCTCAGCCGATGACCGTCCAGGTGTCGCCGCCGGCGAGCAGCGTGGCGAGGTCACCCTTGCCGTTCTGTTCGATGGCGGTGTCGAGCTGGTCGGCCATCTGTGTGTCGTAGACCGGGCGGTCGACGGAGCGGAAGACGCCGATCGGGGT
>NZ_JBEZKJ010000162.1:0-10128 GCF_040651675.1 Streptomyces sp. NPDC048415
GGCCGGGGCGGGGGGGGGCCGGCCCGCCCCCCGGCCAGGGCAGGATCTAGAGGGTTGTTGGTTTCGTGGTGTCAGCGGCCGCCGTGGTCGCCGCCGCCGTGGTCGCCGTTGCCGCCGTGGTCGCCGCCGCCATGGTCGCCGTGGTCATTGCTATAACCGTTGTCGCCGTGGTCATTGCCATAACCGTTGTCGTCGTGACGGCTGGAGTGGTCGTCGTCGCGGCGGTTGTCGTCGTGGCGGCCGGAGTCGTGGTCACGGCTCGAGTGGTTGTCGTGGCGGCTGGAGTTGTCGTGCCCGTTCCAGTCGCTGTTGCTACAGGAGTGCGACGTGGGCGCGTGGGATGTGGTGGTGGCGCTGGCCAGGGTGGCTCCGCCGACGGTAAGGCCGAGGGCGGCCAGGGGGGTGGCGATCAGCCGGACGGCTGTTGATGGTGTGATGCGCATGGTGTTTCCCTTTCGGGCGGACGTGCCGTGCCCTGCGCGGATGCGGCGGCATTGATACCGCATGGGTACTGAGGTGTTCGCGAGGGGGCCGGTGCATCGGCTGGGATGGCGACGGGAGTTGCCGTCGCCGGTTCATGCACGGATATGCGCCGGCATCGGGCCCACCGGGGCTGCGTGAGTACGCAAGACCCCGGGGCGGGGCAATTCGTCCGTCGGACAGCCGGCGGCCGGGTGGTCGTCGGCCGGGCTGGTGGAATTGTACGTCTTCTCACCGGGGCAAAAAGACGGACTTTTGGGTCAATCTGTGTCCAACCTACGCATATGCATGTAGGAAAGTCAAACGGGGTGCAGTCGGTCGGACAGGCCGGGTGTCAGCCGTGGTCGCGTAGGCAACCTCCTTGCGTGCTGGTGTAGTTGGGGAACGCCCGTCCCTGAGGTGGTAGGTCCTGGAGCGGGTGGGGGGAGTTGCCTCGACTGCCCCGGGCTGTCGCTGCGCAGTGCCGCTGAAGTGGTGGGGAGTGGCCGGCTGAGCGGCCTCGCGGACACCGGGACCTGGTCGGCGTGCTGGTATGTCGTTGGCCGGGCTGGGTGCTGGACGACTGGCGCGGGCGCGCGTTCTTCGTGTTCGTCGGCGACGTCGAGGGCGGAACGGGCGATAGTGCTCCGGCTGGGGCGGCGGAGGGTTTGTCGCGGACGGCGGGGACTTGTGGGAGGACGCAGCCGGCGCCGGCGCGACGGGATGCCTGTGCGGGAACGGGGGGTTGGAGGCTGTCGTGTTCTGGCCCGCCAATGAGGGATCGGTGGTGTGGGGGAGTGTGGGCTTGCGGTGCCGGAAGGATCCGGCCGTGCGGGCCTGTGCGGGATGGAAGGCCGGCCCCGGCTCCACGGGTCACCTGCTGAGCGTGGCCCAAGGCCGCTGGGCGGCAGCCGCGTTCTGGTGGCGGCTCGTAGAAGGTGCGGTCGCGAAGCGTCGTGGAGAGGACGCCGGCTCGACGGTGGGCGTTCCTCCAGCCGTGCCTGGCGCCGGGAAAACGTCCTTTGTGCTGGTGGGGGGTTGGGGGGGCTGATGCCCGGGTGATGTGGTCGGCGGCTGGGCCCGGCTCGGTGGCGGCGGGATGGGTGGTGATCGGGCGGTGGCGTGGGCGACTGGATAGTATTTGTGTATGAATAGGTGGTTTGTCGGTCTGGTTGTGCCGGGCTGGGGCGTGGGGGTCGGCCTTGGTGGTGTGGTGACGGATCGAAGCAGGCGGTGCGGGCACGGGATGGCGGGGTGGGTGTGGGTGGGGGGTGTGTGATGCGTGCGGGTTCGGATGGGTCGGGCGGCTCGGGTGTGAGCAGTGTGTATGGCGGTCGCGCTTCGGGTTTGACGGGGTCGCAGATCGCGGGGTACCGGGTGGAGCGTGAGATCGGGCGTGGGGGGATGGCCGTGGTGTATTGCGCGCGTGATCTGCGTCTGGACCGTACGGTGGCACTGAAGCTGCTGGCCCCGGAAATGGTTCGCAACGACACGTTCCGCCGCCGTTTCACCTATGAGTCACGGGTGGCCGCTGCGATCGATCACCCGCATATCGTGCCGATTTTTGAGGCCGGTGAGACGGACGGTGTCCTGTATATCGCCATGCGTTACGTTCCGGGGCTGGATCTGCGGGCTCTGCTGGACCGGGACGGCCCGTTGCCGGTAGGGACGGCGTTGCGGATTGCCGCTCAGGTGGCGTCGGCGCTTGACGCGGCGCATGAGCATGACCTGGTGCACCGCGATGTCAAGCCCGGCAATGTACTGGTGGCTCGGGGCACGGACAGTGATCACCCGGAGCATGTGTATCTGACGGATTTCGGGCTGACGAAGAAGTCGCTGTCGCTGACCGGGTTCACCACGGTGGGCGAGTTTGTCGGCACGCTGGACTATGTGGCGCCGGAGCAGATTTCGGGGCGTCCGGTGGACGGCAGGTGCGATCTGTACAGCCTTGCCTGCGTCGTCTACGAAACCCTCGCGGGCGGGCCGCCGTTCCAGCGGGATGACGACATCGCGCTGCTGTGGGCGCATCAGTACGACCAGCCGCCTGCGCTGAGTGAGAGGCGGCCGGGCATTCCGCCGGCGATGGACGATGTTTTGGCCAGGGCTCTGGCGAAGGTGCCCGAGGACCGTTACGGCTCCTGCCTGGAATTCGTGGCCGCTCTGCGTGTCGCGGCGACTGATGCCGCCAAGGCTGCGCGTGCGCCGGAACAGGCGGCCCACGCGGCTGTGGGGGCGGCGCAATCCTCCGGGCCGCCGCCGGATCCGCCTGCCTGGGCCCGGCCGGTCTTTGCCCGCCCGCCCGGTTAGGGAGCTCGCTTCGAGCGATCTTGTTGCGCCCGCCTGCCATGCGGGCAGAGCGAGAGGTGCGGGGCCCACGGAGCTCCTGCTGCACCGCCCCGAGTGGTCGTCAGCAAGACCGGCATCCTCACCCATGTGTGGGATGAGAACGTCGACGGCGACACCCACAGCGGCGAGGTCTACATCGGCCACCCGCGGCGCAAGACCGACACCCCGTTCGGCCGCCGGACGATGGAGACCGTCCGCGGCGCCGACTGCTTGCGCACCGGAACAGACCACCGATAGAGCCCGAGCCAGCTCTGTCCCACTCGATGTCGACGACCCCACCCGAAGCCGTGCTGGTAGGCGGGCGAGTCGAGTTCATCGACCTGTTCGGCGAGTCCTCGGGCAGTAGCCCGGAAGGGGTAGATAGCCCCCTGCTCGGGTGCAGGACGTAGGGCTGCGGCAGCCATCCGGGAAAGCCGACGACCTGCGGTTGCGGCGGGGAGGCCAGTATGTCGGTGACGTCGATGACTTGCGCCGGCGCGGCTGCAGCGACATGGCATGGCCGGTCTTGCCGTGCCGGTCGAAGCGACACCGGGACATCTGGAGCAGGTGCCAGTCGTCCGGTCTCGTCGGCACGCCGGGTGTCCAGCCGATAGAGCTGTGTCAGGCCGGTCATCGGGAGCGGTCGCTCTCTGGGACACGATGCGCGTGGCCGCAGCTCCTCCAGGAGTTGCCGTGGTCTCGCCCGTGGGACCTGCAATCGGGTCGCGGGTCCACGCGGCGGCCAGTCCCTGTCGCTCCTGGCCGGTCCCCGTCGGCGGCTGGTCGGCTCGGCGGTGCGGCGGCTTGCTGGTGGGGTGGTGCTGGTATGGGGCCTTCTCCCCGCGCGTGCGCTATGGGGCAGTTCACCGCTGGCCGCGAATGGCTGACCGTGGCACCGACTGCCGTCGCTGTGCTCCCAGCCTCGATCCGGTCGAGAGCATCTGGTCGTTGCTGCGGGGCCACTGCGTGTCCCGCTCGCCTTGACCAGCGAGGGCCGCATGGACCGCATGTCTCGGGCATTTGCCTGCGTGTTCCGGTGCCGCGGTCGGTTTGCCGGCGGCTGCCTGGCCGGGAGGGGCGTGGTCCTCTCCTCCGGTTGAGCCCTACCGGCCTCGCGGATTCAAGGCCGTTTGGGCTGCAGCGGTGTGTGCTGTCGCGGGCCGGCTGTTTGCGCAAGGCCGGGGGCGGTGTGGTTACGGCTTTCGCGGCTTTGCGTGGCGCTTTTGGGTCTGTCAAGTCCCGAGCCCTCGGAACGTGACCGGGGTGGGGTGGTGCGGGCCTACTGGAAGTGCGGGCCTCGCCGGAAACTCCGGAAAGAGAACGAGGCACCCGGGGCGCGAAGAAGTGCCTTTCACTTCAGGAGGAATCATGACTCGTATTTCCCGTAACCGTAATGGCGTGCGTTCCAGGCGCCGGCTGGGGCTGGCGACAGTGGTGGCGTCGGGCGTGGCGGTCGCCGGGGGTGTGCTCCTACCGGCCGCTGCCGCGACGGCGGCCCCGATGCCGCAGACGCCGGCGGCGGCGATGGCTCCCGGCCATCACGGCCATCACAAGGACTACTGCTGGAACAAGCACCACAAGCACCACAAGCACCACAAACATGACAAGTACTTCTGCTGGGACGACCACCACAAGTACTACTGGGACGACTACTACCACTGCTATTACGTGGTGGAACACCACTACAAGCTCTATTTCTGGGACTCCCACAACGACTACTACTACTGGGAGAAGCACCACAACGATCACTTCTGGGATACCAAGGACAAGGACCACTGGAAGGACCAGCACAAGGTCGAGACGAAGCCTGATCCCGCGAAGCCTGACCCGGCCAAGCCGGATCCCGCGAAGCCTGACCCGGCCAAGCCGGATCCCGCGAAGCCTGACCCGGCCAAGCCTGACCCGGCCAAGCCTGACCCCGCCAAGCCTGATCCTGCGAAGCCTGACCCGGCCAAGCCTGACCCGGCCAAGCCTGACCCCGCCAAGCCTGATCCTGCGAAGCCTGACCCGGCCAAGCCGGATCCCGCCAAGCCTGATCCTGCGAAGCCTGACCCGGCCAAGCCGGATCCCGCCAAGCCTGACCCGGCCAAGCCGGATCCCGCCAAGCCGGATCCTGCGAAGCCGGATCCCGCCAAGCCTGACCCGGCCCCGGCTCCGGCTGAGCCTGCTCCGGCTGAGCCTGCTCCGGCTCCGGCTGAGCCCGCTCCGGCTCCGGCTGCGTAGGGCGTGGGTGGCGGTACCGGTACTGACGCATTGTGGCCGGCTCTTGCCGGTGAGCCGGGCGGGTTGCTGACGTCCGGACCGTGACGTCCTGCGTGAAGGGGTGAGGGCCTTTCCGGCCTTCACCCCTGTCGTCTTGTTGATCTCCTTGCCCCAAATAGTCGATCTTCTTGTCCTGTAAGGAAGTGAGCGCTCATGTCCGGAGGGCTTCGGCAGCGTTGCACCGCCCTGGTGGCGGCCCCGTGGGCGTTCGCCGTCAGTACCGCTTGCGCATCCGTGTCACCGGACGCGGCGCCGGGCAGGCGCGGTCCTTCGCGTGCTGCTGGCCTTTGCCGCCCAAACGCGGGAGATGGGCAGCCGACTGCTGGGGGGCGTGGGTTGTGTCGGCTTGCGGGGCGTGGGGGAGGGCCGCGCACAATGGGAGGCAGGAGGCTTCGGCGAGGTGGGAACGGTGAGGGACAGGCGGGGGGAAGCTTGTTCCGGCTGGTATCGCTGGTTTCCCCAGGTCGGGCTTCCCCTTCTGGCGGGACGCTGTTGCGCCGGTGCTTGACGTTGCGGGTTTCGCGGAGGCCGTGCACGGCTGGCCTGTGTGACGCAGGCCCTGACGCCGGGGAGCAGAGCTCGTGAGCACCCAACCGCCGTCGTCCGGCCGTCCTACGCCTCCTCCTGCAGGTCCTCCCCCGGGCTCCTCTCCTACGCCTCCTCCTGCGGGTCCTTCTTCGGGTGCTCCTGCGGGTTCTGCGTCGAGTGTTCCTGCGCCGCCCCCTTCGGGTCCTTCTTCGGGTGCCGCTTCGGGTCCTCCTTCGGGTCCGTTGTCGGGTGCTTCCCGGCCGCCGGGCGGGGAGGGCCCGGGCGGCCCGGGCCGGGGCGGCGGTGGCGGCCGGTGGCGGGGGCGCGGGCCTGTGGCGCGGGTGGCTCTGATCGCTGCCGCGCTGGTGGCGGCGGTGGCCTTGATCGTGGTGTTCACCCGTTCGAACGGCACCTTGAATCAGCAGGGTGAGGTTTTCCTGCAGTCCGCGGGGAGTACGGGCGCGGATCCGTTCACCGAGTCGACGGCGCGAGAGGACACGCCGCCGGCGTCGTCGCTGCCTGTGCCGGCTGCGGGCCAGGTGGCGCAGAGTGTGGCCGGTGACGCTCCGGGCTTGTACGGGGGGACGCGGAACGTCGCGAGCTGCGATGTGGGCAAGCAGATCACTGCGCTGGGAAAGGATCCGTCGAAGAACCGGGCCTTCGCCTCGGTGCTGGGCATCCAGCCCTCCGGCGTCCCCGGCTATCTGCGCACCCTCACTCCCGTGCGGCTCACGGCCGACACCCGGGTCGGCAACCACGGCTACCGGGACGGTTCGGCGACGAGTTATCCGGCCGTGCTGCAGGCGGGGACCGCGGTCCTGGTCGACGACCGAGGTGTGCCGCGGGTGCGCTGCGCGTGCGGGAACCCGCTGACACCGGCGGCCGCCCAGCAGGGCACACCCAGGCGGGCGGGCGAGGTATGGCCCGGCTACCGGCCCTCAGATGTCGTCGTCGTCGCCCCCGCACCCCGCCCGGTGAAGACCTTCGTCATGGCTGGCCCGAAGCGCGGGGACTGGTTCACCCGGCAGGGCGGCGACGACCGCGGCACGCACGACCAGAAGACCACGCCGCCGCCGCTGCCCCGGCCGTCCGGACCGGGCAAGGAACCGACACCGCCGAAGGACACCTCCCCCAAGGACCAGTCCTCGCCCGCGCCGTCCTCGTCCCCTTCCGCGCCGCCCTCGTCGAAGCCGTCCTCTCCCGAGCCGTCCTCGTCGAAGTCGTCGAAGTCGTCGAAGTCGTCGAAGGAGACGCCACCGCCCTCCTCGGGCAGGGAGCCGACGCCGTCGAAGGACACGTCCTCCAAGGACCAGTCCCCGCCCGAGCCGGGCAAGCCGACGCCGTCCTCCTCCAAGCCGTCCTCCTCCGAGCCGTCCTCGCCGAAGACGGCGGAGCAGACGCCACCGTCCTCGTCCGGGGAGTCCTCGAAGCCGGAATCTCCGCCCTCCGCCCCGCCTTCCTCACCGTCCGCGCCACCGACTGCGCCGCCGTCCTCCGCACCGCCGCCGTCTGCGCCGCCGCCCCCCTCAGCGCCAGCACCCTCCGCACCGCCGCCCTCAGCTCCGCCACCGTCTGCGCCGCCGGCCTCTGCGCCTGAGGCGGATGCGCCCCAGGATCCCGGCTCCGCACCGGCCGGAACGGGGCCGCAGTAGCAGGCGTCCCACCCGGCGATGCACCTCGCCGGGTGGAGTGCGGATATCGGGCAGGGCCCCGCCCCCCTTGGCACGTGACGGCTGCAATGCACGGCGTCGCCGTGCTGCCGTGCTGCTCTCGGCCGCGTCGTGGAGGGCGGGATGTCCCGGTGGTGAACCGGGGCGGTGAGGCGGTCTCAGTCCGTGCCGGACTCCATCGCGGCGCGGTCCAGCATCGTCTCTTCGTCCGTGGCCTCACCACGTGAGGCGATCGCCTGGGCGCCGCCCTGGTCCATGGTGCCGATCAGGCCGGTCGAGGCCGCCTGGGCGGCGCCGATCAGTGTTGGGTGGCCGGTGCCGACCATGCCCAAGCCCGCGTACTGCTCGAGCCGCGCCCGGGAGTCGGCGATGTCCAGGTTGCGCATGGTGAGCTGGCCGATCCGGTCCACCGGGCCGAACGCCGAGTCCTCGGTGCGCTCCATGGAGAGCTTGTCCGGGTGGTAGCTGAGCGCCGGGCCGCGGGTGTCGAGGACCGAGTAGTCCTCGCCGCGCCGCAGCCGCAGGGTCACCTCGCCGGTGATCGCCGCGCCGACCCAGCGCTGCAGCGACTCGCGCACCATCAGCGCCTGCGGGTCCAGCCAGCGGCCCTCGTAGAGCAGCCGGCCGAGGCGCCGGCCCTCGTTGTGGTAGGCGGCCACGGTGTCCTCGTTGTGGATCGCGTTGACCAGGCGCTCGTAGACGATGTGCAGCAGTGCCATGCCGGGCGCCTCGTAGATGCCGCGGCTCTTGGCCTCGATCACCCGGTTCTCGATCTGGTCGGACATGCCCAGACCGTGCCGACCGCCGATCGCGTTGGCCTCCATGACGAGGTCGACCGGGGAGGCGAACTCCTTGCCGTTGATGGTGACCGGACGGCCTTGGTCGAAGCCGACCGTCACGTCCTCCGTGCCGATCTCCACCGACGGGTCCCAGAACTTCACGCCCATGATCGGGTCGACCGTCTCGATGCCGGTGTCCAGGTGCTCAAGGGTCTTGGCCTCGTGCGTGGCACCCCAGATGTTGGCGTCCGTGGAATACGCCTTCTCTGTCGAGTCCCGGTACGGCAGCCCGTGCGCGAGCAGCCACTCCGACATCTCCTTGCGGCCGCCGAGCTCCGTGACGAAGTCAGCGTCCAGCCAGGGCTTGTAGATCCGCAGGTGCGGGTTGGCGAGCAGCCCGTAACGGTAGAACCGCTCGATGTCGTTGCCCTTGAACGTGGAGCCGTCGCCCCAGATCTGCACCCCGTCCTCGAGCATGGCCCGCACCAGCAGCGTGCCGGTCACGGCACGCCCCAGGGGCGTGGTGTTGAAGTACGGGCGTCCGCCCGACTTGATGTGGAACGCGCCGCATGCGAGCGCCGCCAGCCCTTCCTCGACCAGCGCGGCACGGCAGTCGACGAGCCGGGTGATCTCGGCGCCGTACGCGGAGGCGCGGCCGGGCACGGACGCGATGTCGGGCTCGTCGTACTGGCCGATGTCGGCGGTGTACGTGCACGGGACGGCGCCCTTGTCGCGCATCCAGGCGACGGCGACGGAGGTGTCGAGCCCGCCGGAGAAGGCAATGCCGACGCGCTCGCCGACGGGGAGGGAGGTGAGGACCTTGGACATAGCAAGAGTATGCAAGAGAACGCATGATCATGCAAGGCCGTGGTGGGCTGTCGTCGTCCGACTGAGTGTGGCTTAGCACTTCAGCTGGCGAGTGAGCAGTTCACTTGGCAGGGCTGAGCGCACTAGTTGGCGAGCTGACCGTCGCGTTGATCACAGAGTTGATCCGTGTTTGGCGACGGTACCCGCGGATGTCGTTGCAGAGCGGGCGCATAGGATCGCCGGCATGGCACTGCGACCTGTTCAGGTGATCATCAAGGCTCTTGACGCCTCGGCGGTCGGCCGGTTCTGGGCGGAGGCACTCGGCTGGAGTGCTTACAGCCCCGGCGTGACCACCTACGTCGGCCCCGTCGGCGGCCTCGTCTGGCCGGACCCGGTCGTTGTAGGCATCGACGTCGTTCCCGTCCCGGAACCCAAAACGACAACAAAGAACCGTGTCCACCTCGACCTCGCCACCACATCTGCGGCCCATCAGGCGGAGTTGGTCGCGCGCCTCCAGGCTCTCGGTGCGACGCCCGCCCACGTGGGTCAGGGCCAGGTGGCGTGGACGGTCCTCGCCGACCCGGAGGGCAACGAGTTCTGCGTGCTGGAGCCTCGGGATGTCTACCGGGACACCGGGCCGATCGCCGCGGTGGTGGTCGACTGCGCGGATCCTCGGGCCATGGCCCGGTTCTGGGGCGAGGCGACGGACTGGACCCTGCATGAGGTGACTGACGATCATGCGGTGCTGCGCTCCGCCAAGGGTGTCGGCCCGTATCTCGAGTTCCTCCGCACGCCCGGCGTGAGGACCGTGCCAGACCGCGTCCATCTTGACCTGCTGCCGTACTCCGGTGACGACAAAGCAGCGGAGGTGGCCCGGCTGCGGGCCCTCGGCGCCACCGACCTCGACCTCGGCCAGGGCGACGTCCCGTGGACGTGCCTGGCCGACCCGGAGGGCCACGAGTTCTGCGTCCTCGCTCCCTCCTGACGCGGAGCGTTGACGACACCTCGACACGTGAACCTTGTGTGCTCATGCGCCATGGCCCCGCGTGGGTTGGGCTGTGGCGTCTCGGTCGATTCGGGCGGTGGCCGTCACGAAGCGCGAGGCATCGGAGAGCA
Source organism: Streptomyces sp. NPDC048415 (assembly GCF_040651675.1). Classification (NCBI taxonomy): domain Bacteria; kingdom Bacillati; phylum Actinomycetota; class Actinomycetes; order Kitasatosporales; family Streptomycetaceae; genus Streptomyces; species Streptomyces sp. NPDC048415. Next base: position 9,947 of record NZ_JBEZKJ010000162.1, read on the forward strand.
GAAATGTGCAGAACCCCCGCCAGACCCTACGCCTGACATGGGATCGGGATCGCTTAGCCAATCGGAGACGCTCCGAGGACGTGGACTTAGGCCATTTCTGATGGCTCTTGGTGGGCTGGGTGGATCTCGTGGTTTGCCGGGCAGGACGCCCGTATGGTGCGGCGACACGAGCTCACGGACGC
>NZ_JBEZKJ010000163.1:0-9831 GCF_040651675.1 Streptomyces sp. NPDC048415
CCGTTCCATGGATCTGCTCACCGCCAGCGTGATGGTGCCCCAGGAGAACGGTGAGGGCCAGGAACTGGCCGTGGCCCTCGTCCCCGCCGCGAGCGCAACGATCTCCCTGTGCCGGAATGCCGCTGAGCTGGCACCTGCGGACCCTGCCCCCTGGGTGGCGCTGCTGAGCTACCACCGACTGCTGCGGGCACCCTGGGCTCAAGTGCACCCCATATGGATGGCCGTGAAGACGCGTGATCCGTGGAATCGCGAGGCCCACTGGCAGATGCTGCATTACGTCTCCCCGGAGGAATGCGGGTCCAACGTACTGACTGTCCAGTTCACCGACTGGGTCGCTGTCTCCGAGCCCGCGGGTTCCCCCGTAGCGGCCATAAGCCTCGCTGCAAGCCTCAACCGGTACCGAAGGGCTCTGGCAGCCGGAGGAATCACGGCGTTGACCGCACACCGGCACTGGAATCAGCCGCAGGAACGCGCCCTCGTCGACAACGCCCTCGCGACGTGGACCCAGCCTGGCTTCCTCAGGCACGCCGCAGCACTCGCCGACCTGAACCTTCTCGCATACGTGCTGACGAAAGCCGTACGCCTGAAGGACGCCTGGCCGGTCTTCGAGGCCAGCGCAGAGGTTGCCACCTCCTGGCCCTGGGAACTGGACGGCGACCCACTGAGCGAGGTCCAGGAGTCGCACTCCAGGGCATTCCGAGCCAAGAGTCAGCGGCAAAAGCGGTGACCCTACGTAGGAAGCACGGCGCGTTTCCCGGGCAGGTGGGAGCGCAATGTCGCTGGCGGAGAGCCGCTTCGGAATGTCGGTGGCCGGGGGCGACGGGATCGGTGCCGATGACCCGTTTCACGACGGAAAGCGCAAAAAAATCGGCATATCTCTCGCGATATCGAAATTGACACCTCGCCGCCCGGCGCGCAAAGTGGTCATATCTGGTAATAACCAGTCAGTGGGCTATTGCTCGGCGGATGCGACGACCGCACGTCGCATCCCCGGAAACCCGAGGTTGCGATGACTGCTCAAGCACCCCTTGAATCGGCCGGCTCGGTCGAACTGCTCGCACCGAACTCAAACCGCATGGCCACGAGGGCTGACCAGCACCTGTGCAAAAGCCAATGGCAAGAGGCAGGCCACGCGCGTGACCGACACCTCGCTCTGGTGAGCACCGATGCCAGAGACGTCAGCCGGATACGGCGCCTTGCGAAGGACTTCCTTACGGCCTTGAATGTGTCGCCCACGGCGCGCGACGATGCTCTGCTCATCATCTCCGAACTCGTCACCAACGCAGTACTCCACGCCGTGCCGCCGGCTGCTCTGCAAGTGTGCTGTGACCAGCAACGTCTCCTGCGGATTGAAGTCACCGACGGTGGTCCGCGCCCCGATCCGCCGCTGAAAGCGGATCAGTACGAGGAACACGGCCGCGGCATGCTCATCGTCGCCGCCATGGCGGTTCGTTACGGCACGATCTCGCACACCGGCGGATCCACCTGCTGGGCGGAGCTGAACCCCTGAGGGGCAGGCACTCGGCCCCAGGAGACGGGCAAGATCGCTCCAGGCCATTTGAGGTGCGTGGAGCTCATGCTCTCGCCCTTCCCACCACTCACAAGCCATTTCATTTGGGGAGCCTGCAGCAGCAGATGAGAGTGGCTGCGATCGCGGTGAAGGCCAGGAACTGGCCGGCCTTGCGCTCGTAGCGCCGGTGCCGGCGTCGGCACCCACCGAGCCAGACGATGGTCATTCCACGAACCACCGATGCCGGCCCAGCCGTTGAGAGTTCTCGACTCCGCGGCGGGCGATGCGGGGGGTGAAGTCCCGCGTTCGGGACCACCGTCGCAGGTGAGGGTAGTCGTGGCCCTTGTTGCCGTGGAGTTTCGCCGGGCGTCGTCTGCGAGGTCTCACAGTTGGCTCGTGAAGCGCAGCAGCCACTCGTTGTCGCAGCGGTCGAGCAGAGCGAAGTGGATGTGCCAAGCGGTGTCGCAGGGTGGCGGACTGGGCCGAAGCCGACAACGTCGAGATCGCTTACACCCCGACCAACTCCTCATGGCTGAACGCCATCGAGGCCCAGTTCACCGCCCTGCGCTACTTCACCCTCGACGGCACCGACGGCGCCCGCCACAAAGAACTGGGCAGCATGATCCACCGCTACATCATCTGGCGAAACCGCCACGCTGACGACCAGCGCCTACAAGCCGTGGCCGCCAGAGCAAACGTTGCCTGATACGGACTAGGCGGTCATCGGTTCCTGCGCGAACGTAACGACGGTTGCCAGGTCTGCGCCCGCTCGGAGTAGCGCCACACTCCGTGTGGCGATCTGGTCAAGACGTTGTCGCAGGATGCGTTGGGTCTCTCCCAGGCCGTCGAGCTGGTGAAGGGAGCCCATGATCTCGCGCACTGCCGGAATGCTGTAACCGGTGGCGCGGAGAGCCACAACGATTCGGGCCGCTCTGATGGCTGAAAGAACGTAGCGGCGCGCTCGCAGTGACGTCACCCGCTCGGGGATGACAAGCCCTTCCTGCTCCCAGAACCGCAGGGTCGAAGGACGTACATTGAGCGCTGCGGCGAGCTCCGTGATCGTCATCGCGTCACTCTCTTGCTCGAACTCGGATGTGTTCGCCTCGGCCTGGATCGCACGCAACGCTTGTTGAGCACGCAGAGTCTCCTCTCGTTCCCGCGCGAGCCGAACATGGACCGCGTTGATCGCCGAGGAAGCCTCCACGATCGTCTCTGTTCGCAACTCCGCGAGCATCTGCCTGGCTGCGACAGGCCCAACAGCGCCCGCGAGTCCTCGATAGGCGCGAAGAGCGTGTACGTGAAGCGGTGTGTACGAACGGTAACCGTTGCTCGATCGAGCGGCCGGGGGAATGACCCCCAGCCGCTCCAGGTCGCGAACCTGTTGCACCGAGTACCCCGACTCTCTGGCGACATCGACGGTGCGGAGCGGTACCCGTTGCGAACCGCTCACCAGCTCGCTCATCAGCCAACCCCACATAAGCACTTGAAGGTGATGCTTGAACCATGAGTATGGAACAGATCGTCGCGACCGTGCGAGGCTTCGCCGGCGCGCTCGTGGTGATGCCGGAGCCGGGCGGAGACTTCCCCGAGCTCGCGTGGGGGGATTCGTTCTTCTACTACGCCCCCGACGGTCAGATGCCTCTGAACGTCCAGCCTTACGGGACGATCGTCACCAAGAACTACCCCGACGACGCCGCTTCTGACCTTGGTCCTCCGGGCCGCTGGCGTGTGAACATCCACGTCGACCGTGCGACGTTCCGGGAGCTCACGGCGGAGGAGCCGCGCAGCCTCACCCGACCTCGCGACTACGCAGCCGCCGACAGTGTGATGCCTCACCCGGTATACGGGGCACTCGGCTGGATCTCTGTCGTCAATCCTGGTGAGAGGACAACGGACACGGTCATGCAGCTTCTGCGCAGCGCCCACGACGCCGCCAGTGCCCGGTTCGCGCGGCGACACGAACCGGGAAGGTCGCTGGAGAATGACTGACACGGTTGCGGAACACGGCCTCGAGGGCGAACGTCGCCTGATGCGGCACTGGCTTCCACAAACGCCCTGCGGGCTCTGACCAGCCGCGATGGTCGGTCTTGTGTCGGGGACGGACGGGGCGGCGGTTCGCGGTCGGCGCCTCGTACGGCCGACTCGGCGGCAGTGGGCCAGGTCGCGAGAAGCATGCCTTCGCCGGAAGGTCCGGGCTCGCCGCATGCGGGCATCCGCTTCCCAGCTCACCCGTTTCTAGGCCGCGTTACGCCATACCTTCACGTCCAAGGTGGCGTACGTCGTCCCGGACGAGCCCCGATACGTCACGAGCCCTACGTGCCCCGTCCCGCTGATGACGCACATCTGCTGGCCGACGGTGAGGTCCTTGACCCAGACGAAGCTCTTGTAGCCGGTCGCCGCCTTGCACACGTCCAGGCTCCCCTGCCGACCGACTGGCAGCAGGGCGAGGGAGCTGCCGGAGTCGGTGCCGGGGGCAAGGACCGCGCCCGAGGAGTAGACGGCGTACGTCAGATCCTCGTCGGAGGTTCCAGTGTCCGCCTTGGACCGCACCGGAGTGTCCGCCAGATACAGGTCGTGGCTCGTGGTCATCCGGATCCTGGAGTACGTCACCGGGACAGGGGCCGCCGGGGCCGCGGGCTTGCTGGACGCGGCGGCCGGAGGAGCCGAGGTCGCGGTCCGCGTGGGCGTCGGGGGCCCTGAAGGGCTGGGCGGCAGAGGGGACTTGGCCGACTTGGGCTTCTTCGAGGTCTGAGGGGAGCCGGACGTTGACGGCGACGCCTTGGCGGCCGTAGCCGACTCCGACGCGGCCACCTCCTGCGCGCGGTCGTCGCTCTTGTCGCCGTTGCCCGGAAGGAACAGCAGCGCGGCGGCCGCCCCACAGGCGACGAGTACGACGGCGGCCGCCGACAACACCCAGCCCCGGGCCTTGCGGCCCTTGCCGCCCGTGGCCACCGAGGAGGTCTGTGCGGCGGCCGGCTGCTGCGGCCACGGAGGCGGAGCGTACGGACCCGGCGCGGCTCCTGGCCCCATCACGAAGGGCCCGGGCAACGCGGCATGGGACGGCGAAGTGGGGGAGTAGGCCGTCGGGGGCCCGAAAGCGCCGGAACCAGCGGGCCCGAAACCGCCGGAGGAGTGAGCGCCCGGAGCCGCCCCCGCCCGGGCCTGATCGGCGCCTTCGGCCCGAGCCGTGATTCCCGCCGCCAGCTCGCCCGGCAACCACGCCCCGGACGTGAACCGCGCTTCGTCACCACGATTCACCTGGATCGTCTGAACAGCGCGTATGACGTCCTCGACGGAGGGCCGCTCTGCGGCGGCCTTGCGAAGACAACGTGCCACCAACTCCCGTATCGCCACCGGCACGCGGCTGAGATCGGGCTCCTCGTGCACCACCCGGTAGAGCACCGCGTGCGGATCGCCGTCCCCGAAGGCGGCGCCACCCGTCGCCGCGAACACGGCGGTCTGCCCCAGGGCGAACACGTCGGCCGAGGAGATGGCCTCCCCGCCGAGCACCTGCTCCGGCGCCATATAGGCGACGGTGCCGAGGGCCGTACCGCTCTGCGTCACCGACGTGGCATCCGCGGCCCGTGCGACACCGAAGTCGATGACCCGCGGGCCGTCTGCGGCGAGCAGCACGTTCGACGGCTTGAGGTCCCGGTGCACGATGCCCTCACGGTGCACCGCCTGCAGGGCTTCCGCGACACCGGCGATCAGCCGCAGCACGGTGTCAACGGGCAGCGGCCCGTGGTCGCGCACCGCATCGGCAAGGGATGGCCCCGGCACATAAGCGGTCGCACACCACGGCACCGATCCCCCGGTGTCACTGTCCACGACCGGGGCCGTATAGAGCCCGTGCACCCGGCTCGCCGCGGCCACCTCGGCCCGGAACCGCTTCCGGAACTCGGCGTTCTCGGCCAGCTCCGGCCGGATCACCTTGACCGCGACGGCCCGCCCGCCCGGCGTGTGCGAGAGATAGACCCGTCCCATGCCGCCGGACCCGAGCCGTGCCACCAGCCGGTAGCCGCCGACGACCCGAGGATCGCCGTCCTCCAGCGGCTGGAAACTCCCCGCATCGGGCTCACCGTTGCTCAACACGCCCCACTCCACCCCGAGATCTGCTCTGTGGTGGCCCATTGCATCACGGGTCCCTGACGTCCCGCCCCGGGGGACAGCGTGACCGGCCCACGCCGGTGTACTGGTCGCCCACGACCCAGGCGCTCGTCCGTACCGGCTTCCGGATGATTCTGACGGCCCACGGCTTCGACGTGGTCCCCGAAGCGGACAACGGCCTCGAAGCTCTCGAAGCGGTCCCGCGTACCTGCCCCGACGTGATCCTGATGGACATCCGCATGCCCGAGCTGGACGGTCTGGAAGCCACGCCCCGGATTCTCGCCGGGGCTGTGTCCCGAGGACCGAATGATCATCCTGACCCCGCTGTCACGGTACGGGGATGTCCAGGCTCGGGAAGTAGAGCTCCTCGTCCCCGGCGCAGGATGGCGCCGACGAGCTGTCCCCCTCAATGACCTCCAGCGGCGTACGCCCCTGCCGATCAGGTTCCTGCGGTGAATGCGCTCGTACGACCATGGAAGGCCGAGACGCCGTACGCGCCTGCGACGCTCATACGGATCGCCGTGTTCGCTCTGGCGGGCGACGGCAGCGGCGTAGTACGCGCACAGACCTGAGGGCCGCTGCGGGCGCGGGCGGCTTCCGCAAGGTCGCCGTGGGGTCGCGGCCCGGGCTGTTGAGTGCGACCGCTCATCCCGCTGTGCCGGGCGGCTCGAAACCGTCTGCCTGCCCGCTCGCCATGCCACTGGCGTTCCGGGCCCGCATGCCCGTCGTGAACGCCGTCGCCGCGCCGTTTTCGGAGCGGCCCAGGCGCGCGAGCTCACTGCCCCAGAGATACGATTTGGGACAGACCTCACCTTGGATGAAGACGTACCTCACCTTGGATGAAGGGGTGTGGGCCATGGGCGTATCCGAAGCGACACCCGGCACGCACGACGGTCGGCCCGGGTTGAGGCGAGAGGTCGGCTTCATCGGGCTGATCTGGGCTTCGGAGGGATCGATCATCGGATCTGGTTGGCTGTTCGGCGCGCAGAAGGCGCTGGGAGTGGCCGGGCCAGCCGCGATCATTTCCTGGGGGATCGGCAGTGTCGCGATCCTGATCCTGGCGCTGGTGCACGCCGAACTCGGCGGGATGTATCCGGTCTCCGGTGGTACTGCCCGGTTCCCGCACTATGCGTTCGGCGGAGCCGCGGGAGCGTCGTTCGGATGGTTCTCCTGGCTGCAGGCGGCCACGGTGGCACCGATCGAGGTGCTGGCGATGATCACTTATGGCCAGCACTACTCATGGGCGCGAGGCTGGCTGAAGATCAAGGGCGGCCAGGACGTTCTGACCGCCTCCGGGATCACCGTCGCGGTCGGGCTGATGGCGGTTATCACCGCCATCAACTTCCTCAGCATCCGGATGCTGGCACGGACCAACAGCGCGGCGACATGGTGGAAGGTCGGCATCCCGCTGCTGACGATCTTCGTGTTCGCCATCATCCAGTTCCACGGGAGCAATTTCACCGCCGCGGACGGGTTCAACCCCTACGGCGCGAAGGGCATCCTGGGCGCGGTCTCCACGAGCGGCATCATCTTCGCGTTGCTGGGCTTCGAACAGGCCGACCAGCTCGCCGGGGAGAGCTCGAACCCGAAACGCGACATTCCGCGGGCGGTGATCGGCTCCATCGTGATCGGCGCGATCATCTACATCCTGTTGCAAGTCATCTTCCTCGCCGCGCTTCCCGCGTCGCTGATCCACGGCACCTGGACGACTGCCGCGTTCAACACCATGACCGGGCCTTTCGCCCAGCTCGCCACGCTCCTCAGTCTGGGCTGGCTGGCCACCATCTTGTACCTCGACGCGGTGGTCTCTCCCGGCGGCACGGGCTTGATCTACATCACGGGGTCCTCGCGGGTCTCCTACGGACTCAGCCGCAACGGATACGTGCCGTCGGTCTTCGAGAAGACCAACCGGAGGGGTGTGCCCTGGCCCGGGCTCATCGCCGCGTTCGTGATGGGCTGCATCTGTTTCCTGCCGTTCCCGAGCTGGCAGTCGCTGGTGGGGCTGATCACCAGCGCGAGTGTGCTGATGTACGCTGGCGCGCCGCTGTCCTTCGGCGTCTTCCGCAGCCGCCTGCCGAACGCTGAACGTCCCTACCGGCTGCCCGGCGGGACCTGGATGTCGCCGCTGGCCTTTGTCGTCGCCAACTTCCTGATCCTGTGGTCGGGGTGGGCCACCGACTGGAAGCTGGGCGTCGCGATTCTCATTGGCTACGTCATTCTCGTCGCCAACCGGGTCTTCAAGATGAACCCGATCACTCCTCAGCTCGATCTGCGGGCGGCGCAGTGGCTGCCCGTCTACCTGATCGGCATGGGGCTCATCGTCTACGCCAGCGACTTCGGCCCACTCAAGCACCCGTGGTTCCCCCTGTGGTGGGACATGCTCGCCGTCGGGGTGTTCAGCCTCGCCATCTACTACTGGGCGATGGCGGTGGCCCTGCCGACCGAGCAGATCCAGCGGATGGTCGACGAGGTGGTCGTCCCGGAGGAAGCCGACATCCACTGATCCGTGTCCTCACCTACGTTGATGCCGACCCTCGTGCCGAAAACTCAGCTTGGGTAGCTGCGAGGAGATTCGTTGCGCAGCCTCCGGATCTCCTTCCACTGCCGGGCGCCCGGGGTGGACGAGTTCACCTTCCGCAAGGGATGCACCTACCGCACCTCCCTCCTCGACGCCGAAGCCTGCTGAGTCGTGGACGTGTTGCCCGACCGCACCATGGAGACCCTCGCGTGTGCGGACTTCGGCGGCTCTCCGTCCTAGTCAAACCCTGACAAGGCGTCAGGGTCGGCTCCGGGTGGGGGTAGGGGCGTCCCCGATGGTGGTTGGCGGGCGGTGGACAGCAGGCTGATGACCATGTCGAACACCACTGCCGATCACCACCGCTCCCCGCTCGCCCGCCGCGCCGCACTTACCTTCGCGGGTGCCGCTGCCCTGACGGGTCTTGCGGGGATGTACACGCCGAGCTTCGCGTACGCCGAGCCGGCTGCCCCCGCCGATATGGCTGCCCTCGCACAGTCCGCGACTGATTTCCGCGACTGTCCGGCCCTACCCGCCGGTGTCGACCTGGCCCGCTGGAGATGCGAAGTGCACTCAGCCGCCCCGCGGTTGACGGTGGGCAAGGTCACCGTGGCTCTCGCTCCGATCACCATGACGCACGCCGAGGGTCCGCTCCCGGACGGTACCAGCGGGCAGGTGTGGGGTGCGATGCACAGCGCGCCGACCGCCATTCCGGGCGGAGTGCCCGGCACAACGGCGGGTGAGCGCGCGCGGCGGCTGGGACTGGCGATTCAGCCGGAGTACGGCGGCCGATCCGACTTCTACACTGGGCAGTTAAGCCTGCGATTCCGGCTGCTGAGCCCGCTGCTGCCGCAGGGCTGCACCATCGGGGCCAATGCACCGGTCGACTTCCAGCTGAAGAGATCAGGCCCTTCGCAGTGGATCTCCACGAACCCACCGCTGATCAAGTTCTCGGCGTACGACGACACCTTCGCCGCACCTGCCGCTGAACACTGCGGGCCGATGGCCGGACCGCTCAACCGGCGGCTCGGGCTGCCGGCGCCGAGCGGAAATCTGATGACCTACGACGCGACCTACACCTTCAGGACCTACGACCAGCTCCCGGCGCGCTGACGGGCGACACGAGACTGCGCGGTGCCGCGGACGGCGAGCAGGACGAGGTCGGCTCGTCGACGCCGGGCGGCTAGCCCTGGAATCCGGGCACCTGCACCCCACCGTCACCTCGGCGCCTCTCGTCGACAGCGATCTTCGAACACCTCGCCTTTGACCGTCGGCGTGGCGCCGACTCCGCGGAACGGCGGTCACAACCGACTGGTAAGTACTGGCCCGCTCCCTCTCAGACTCCCGGGCATAGGCGCTCCGGGTCTCCAGGGCCGCCGAGAAGACCTGACGCCTGCCTGGAGGGCCTGAACGGCCGTGCTGGACGGTGGTGTTGTCAGTGGTGGCTGTCAGGATCGCCGTCATGACGGAAACGATCGATGACTGGCGGTCCTTCCTGGTGCGGTGGAGCCAGGAGTGGGCGGACGCGCGTGACCCCGACGAACCGGCGGAGCGTGACGCGGAGGCTCTGCGTGCGGGTTGGCTGGGGTTCTCAACTCCTCATCTCCAAGCACGATTTAGTGAGCGTAACCTTGATCAGGTGAGTGTTATGATCACGGTGTGAATCTGACGGAGTGGGCGAAGACGCAGGGTGTGCATC
>NZ_JBEZKJ010000164.1:0-9792 GCF_040651675.1 Streptomyces sp. NPDC048415
TTGACCGGCTTGATGTGGCCGTAGAGCTTGTCCTTGGCCAGGTCCAGGGCGGCGAACAGGTGCCGCACTCCGCCGTAGCGGTTGTAGGTGGCCCGCCGCCGTCGGCGCGGTCCGCGGTCGGGGTTCTTGTGCTTGCCTCCGCGTTCGGCCCACTGCCGGCCTGGGTGGGGCATCAGGTTGAGCGGGCCGAACTCGTCCATGCAGAAGACGACTTCGGGCTCGTCCGCCTCGGGTATGACCTCGCTGTCGGCGATCGCGTAGAGGTGTTCGACGCGGGCCTTCTTGGCCGCGTAGTCGGGGTCGCGGGAGGTCTTCCAGGTCTTCAGGCGTTGAAAGGTGACGCCTTCCTCGCGGAGCAGGATGCGCAGGCCCTCGTGGCTGATGTCGTCGACCACCCCCTCGGCGACCAGGAAGTCCGCCAGCTTGGTCAGACTCCAGGTGGAGAACGGCAGGTCGTGCTCGGCCGGCTTGGACTTCGCGATCTTCTTGATCTCGCGCCGCTCAGGCAGGGAGAAGGTCTTCGGCCGACCACCCTTGTACTTCGGATACAGGGAGTCGAAACCGTCGGTGTTGAAGTTGTGGATCACATCGCGGACCCGGTCATCACTGGTGAACGTCACTTCGGCGATCTTCGCCACCGGCATGCCCTGCGCGGACAGCAGGATCATCTGGGCACGCCGCCAGGTCACCACCGACCCGGTGCCCCGGCGGATGATCCGCAGCAGCCGTCTGCCCTCGTCATCGTCGATCTCGCGTACACGTACTCGTTCCGCCACCGGGACAGCGTGACGGACACGCGCCGCCCGGCACAGTACCGAGGCGGCGCGTCACATCACAACAGGGCAAACGTTGCCTGATGCGGCACCAGCTCCCATCATCAGGCCCCTTGGAATCGATCATCTAGGCTGGCGCGGTGACTGATGAGCAGGAGCGGGTGCAGCCGTCGGGAGTGTGGGCCACGGCGGTGGGAGTGGCCAGGGTGCGGGCGCTGGAGACCGAGCGGGAGAACGCGCTGTTCCGTGACCCACTGGCACAGGCCTTCGCCACCGCCGGCGGCCTGTGGCCCTCCTCGCCGCCGCTGCCCGATGACGAGGCCGCGCGACGCCGCCGCCTGGCCGTGTCGTTCTCCATCGTCATCAGGACGAAGTTCCTCGACGACCTATTGCAGCAGGCCTCCGCGTCCGGGGTCCGGCAGGTCGTGCTGCTCGGCGCCGGCATGGACAGCCGGGCCTTCCGGATGGACTGGCCCGAGGGCACCCGGCTGTTCGAGGTCGACACCGCCGCGCCACTGGACTTCAAGGCTTCGGTGCTGCGCCAGGAGCGGGCCGTCGCAGGCTGCGAGCGGATCACCGTCGCGGTGGATCTGCGTGAGGACTGGCCAGGCGCGCTGGCCGCCGCAGGGCACGACCCGGCCATGCCGACCGTGTGGATCGCCGAAGGACTACTGATCTATCTGCCCGAGGACGCGGTGGAGCTACTGCTGGCCCGGATCAGCACGCAGTCGGCGGCAGGCAGTCGGATAGGGCTGACATTGGGCTCGCGCGGCGTGATCGAGCGCTTCGGCGCGGATGCCGCGCAGGGATCGGCGGCATCCATGTGGATCTCCGAGATGCCCGACGACCCGGTGGGCTGGCTGGCCGGGCACGGCTGGGAGGCCGACAGCCACACCCTGCGCGAGCGCGCTGCCGCCTACGGCCGTCCGATCAGCACCCCGCCGCAGCGCGAGGAGCGGCCCGGCGGACTGATCTCGGCGGTCCGCCGGTAGAGCGCCTCCCGGTTCCCTTGATGATCGATTCCAAAAGGGCCTGATGAGTGGAGCTAGGTTCATGCGCGGCCAGCCAGTGCGCGCACTGACCGCCTACTACCACTAAAGTCAGCCGGAAATTGCCTGGCTGGACGGTGGTGTGGTCGACAGTCCTTCGCCGTGAACGAAGTGCTGCCACAGTTGAACGAGCTGCTGTTCTCCTCGGTCGAGGGCGTGTTGGCGGGATCGGTCGAGGTGATCGACACGGTCGTCCGGGTCGAGGCCCGTACGACCCCAGTGCGGGCGGCCCGTCCGGGGTGCGGGTGCTGGTCGGGGCGAATACACGGCTCCTACCTGCGATTTCCTCATGATCTGACGACGGCGGGCAAGTTCGTCGTGGTGTCGTTGCGGGTGCGGAGGTTCGTCTGCGAGGAGAAATCCTGCGAGCGCATGACCTTCGCCGAGCAAGTACCCGGTCTCACCCGCAGGTTCGGGCGACGGACCGGAACGCGGCGAGGGTGTGAAGGCTCGGCAGGTCGTCCTGCCGGACGGCGTCGACCCAGTCTGGCAGGCGCTCGCCCTGGCGCTCGATGAGTATCGCCCCGAAGGAACGGACGTGCCTGGTGAGGGCATCGAGTTCGGGGCAGTGCGCCCGCCCGCTCCTCCTCGCCGCCGACCTGCCGGCCCCTTCCGCCCTTGGCGCGACCACCTCACCCACCCCCGCGGCCATGTCCAACTCCGCCTGGGCTGGGACGGGTTGTGGTACGCGTACGAGTCGGAACCGGGCCACGACGACTGGTGGCCCCGCGGCACCCCCGACCTCGATCTGGTCGGCGCCCTGGCCGGCCTCGGCGCTTCGCCGGAGCGCTGACGGGTATGCACCTATGTGGCGCGACGGGCAAGGCGGCGCGACCGGCAACGAGCGCGGCCTCTGTCACCCGATGTGCCACTACACTGCGCCGTGGCACCACAGGACACACACAGCAACTGGCCGAAAGCGAACGGGGAGCGGCATGGCTACGGGGGGATGGGGGCCAGGAAACGGCCCGGGTCAGCCTGGCGGCAACGGACCGGGAGGCCAGGGCGGCTGGGGCGCTCCCTACGGACCACCGCAGGGCGGCCCGTACGGACCGCCACCACCGAATCCGGGCCGGTACCCGAACCCGAACCAGCCTCCGTACCCCTACGGCCCCCAGCGCACGAGGCCCGCCGTCCGGCGTTCCCGCGGCTGCCTGTCGTACGTCTCACCCTTCGGGCTCGTCTCCGCGATCCTGCGCTCCGCGCATCGCGTCGCCACCAGGCTCTTCGCGCAGGAGGGTGAAGGCCGGATCGTGGACCGCGCCGTGGACCGCGTCCAGCTGGCCCGCACGGTGCTCGGTGCCGCCGCCACCATCGCCCTGATCCTCGCCTACAACGTGGACCGGAACCGCTGGGAGGACGCGGCGTGGAGCGGCGTCGCCAACCTCATCGTCGCTCCGTTCGTGCTGATCATCGCCGCGCCCCTGGTCATCCTCGGATTCATCTACTACGCGCCCCCGCACCTGCGACCGCATCTGCGCTCCCGGCTGAGCGCTCCGCTCAAGGCGGTCGGCTGGTACGTGCTGACGTTGGTCGTCATCGGCGGAATCCTCGCCCTTACGGCCCTGACCGTCGACGACCGCGACGGGAAGAGCTGGTGGGAATACGTACTGGCCGTCGCCGCGCTCGTCGTGATCGTGTGGGGTTTTCCCTTCTTCTTCATGGCGTCGCTGTACTCGGCCCGCAGTGCCTTCAACAGCGCCCAGGTCCACCCGCTGCTGCCGCCCGTCCTCACCCTGGCGCTGGTGTGGGTGTTCGCGGTCTTCAACCTGATCGGCGACGGCATGCCGGGGGGCCCGCCCGTCGTCCAGTTCTGCTCCACGCTGGGCGGGCCGCTGTCGGTGACCGCCGTCTCGCTGTGGGAACTGCGGCGGATGAGGACCCGTTTCGGCGTCACCCTGCGCGCCTGATCCGGCTTCGGCGGGCCCCGCCCCAGGTGACGCGCCGACCTTCGGTGAAGGGAGTGTGAGGGTCGCCGATGATCCGCGGGAGTCAGGTGTAAGGACGTGGGGCCCGCATCGGGAAGGGCCGGAATGGGCGGTTAGCGTGGAGCGGTGAACGAGACGAAGACTCCTGCCCTCCAGTACCGCTTCGACGGCCCGGAAGACGCCCCGGTCCTCATCCTCGGTCCCTCGCTCGGCACGACCTGGCACATGTCGTAGAAACCGTCTGCGGGCATCCAGCGCGTGCCCGGTCCAGGGCGAGCACGTAGGTCCAGGTCAGAGCCCTGTGAGGTGAGGGTGTCCCTGAGGTTCGTGATAGGGACGTGACAGGAATGGCGCTGCGGAACCCCCGCTGGCTCGCCTCCATCTGGCGGCGCTCCGTGATGTGAGGGGGCATGGTCCGTTAGCTGACTGGAAGGAAACGGCTGACCCCGGGCGCTCGCCGAAGATCCGGCCGACGCCGGGACGGCGAAAAACTTGGTGTGCGGGGCCGACGGAACCGGGTAACGTCTTGGTCATGTTCTTCCAGACGCCGATTTACGAGTGAGAGCGTGATGGGCCCCTGCTGACGTCCTTCGACGTTGCCGCGCCCGTCCCCCACCGATGAATCCGTAGATCACTTCACATCATTCCGGGAGAACCCGTGAGCAAGAACATCAACAACCCCGTGGGCATGGGCGGCGGCCAGCGCAAGAAGCTGTCCCGCGCCGAACGGCAGAACAACGGTCCGCACCGCAACCTCGACCGCCAGGGTGCCGCCGACCAGAAGGCGGAGCTGGTGCGCAAGATGCGCGAGAAGGTAGGCGCAGCCGAGGGCGCCGGGCAGACGGGCGACGACATCGCACAGAGCTGACGCACCGCCGCCGCAGGGCGGCACCGCATGGGGCAGGGCCCGGACCGCGACGCGCGTTCCGGGCCCTGCTGCCGTACCGGGCGCGGCCGATCCCGCTCAGCTCTCGGCCGAGCACCCGCGCCTCAGCCGACCACCAGGGGCAGCCGCAGATTCAGCAGCCCCGTCACCGCCACCACCCGAGCTGCACCATCAGCATCACCCGAGCCGCCTGACGTCGGTGAGGTGGACCTCGCGGACTTCCTGTGCGTCCGTGGGCAAGCTGGAAGCCGTGCTCTCCGACCGGTCCTCCGTACGCTCCGGCAGTGCGCGCCTCGTCCCGCTCCTGGCTTGTGTGGATGCCGCGCACGCCGAAGAACTCCAGCACCGGCAGGAGACATTCCACGATCGCGCGCAGCTCACCCGCCCGCTGATGCGCCTTATGGATGACGACGGCTGGCAGCGCAGGCTCACCACGCTCGGAGTCGAACTGGCCGAGGCAAACCGCGCGTGGCGGAGCATCGGCTTGGCGCCCGTGCACAACGGAGCAGCTCACGCCCGCCAGTTCGCGCATTGGCTGCAGCTGAATCGGGCCCGTCTCGTCGATCACGTACGCGATGCCTTCATCTCCGCGTATCGAGCTGGGTCGGTGCTTGAGGCATACGTCAGGCTGCGGGAGCTGCCCGAGCTTGAGAATGCACCGGAGTGGCTCGACATCTAATGGGAGGTGCCGACCGATGTCCTCTCCGCGCACGAGGAAGAGTGGGCCCGCTCTCACCTGCCGACCTCGTCCCCTGCGCAGAGCAAGAAGCCGGGGAATGGCGGCGCCCCGACGCGGCCTGTCTCTGAGCTCCGCCGACGCGTCCATGGGAGTCCTGCACGAGCAGCATCCGCGGCTGCGCGCTCTCATGGACACATGGGTGCACCTCTATGGCGCGGCGCATAGTCACGGGCTCCCCTCTATTGCCGAGGTCACGCGGGCCATGGACGCGGTGGGGCTCCTTGACTTCGAGCGGCTGAGCAAGCGGCCGCGCTGGCTGAGCGAGCGCGGCTACTGGCCCGACGGCAGGCCCTCACGCACCGCGCCGCCGACCTGGGCCGCCGGACAAGGCGAGCCGCAAGCCGTCGTCGAGGGAGCGCGGCCAATGTGGACGCTCGTCTGGCCCGACTCGTGGAATGCCATGCCCCGCAGCTGCTTGAAGTGGCGGGGATCGGTCCGGACACGGCCGTCGCTTTGCTGATCACGGCGGGGGACAACCGCAACGGCTGGACAGCGAGGCGTCCTTCGGCGCTTTGTGCGGGGCCAGCCCTGTCGAGCGTTCGTCGGGACGAGGGCAGTTCCGTCGTCTCAACCGTGGTGGTGACCGTGAGGCCAACGCCGCGCGGCATCGCATCGTGTTCACCCGCCTGCGGGTCGACCCGCGCACCCAGGACTACTACGAGGGCCGTATCAAGGAGGGCAAGACCCGACGCGAAATCGCCCGTTGCCTCACGGACGAGACCACACCCACCTGGCGAGGAACGTACTAGTAGATAAAGGGCGATCCACCTACATCAAACGCCCACTAAGTGGGTGTTTTTGCGCGCGCAAGGTCTGAGCTTCAAGCGTAATGATCTTGAAGGATTAGGGCAGGGGTGCCGGTCTGCTGCGAAGCCAGTGAGCGCCAGCGCATGTGACAGGCTCGCCCAGTGGGAGGCCGAGGCCGCATCGTGATCCGGGCGATATCTCGCCGGGCTGGTACCACGGACCCGCCGGTGTGACGGTTGCTGGCACTCTCTACCGATTTTGAGGTCTGTCATGTGCGGTCTGGCCTTTGTCGCCCCCTTGGTGGTGCTGTCTTCCATGCTCTGGGCGATGCTGCCGTTCCTTTGTCCCCGGCGGCGGCGGGCGGGCATCATCATCGCCGTCTCGCATCTCATCGTGACGCTGGCGATCATGCGACCCTGGGCCGAGGACTGGTACTGGCGCGACGGGGCATGGCTGATTCTTGTCTTCGGGCAGGGCACTCTCATTGCGCTGGGACGGCTGGCCTTCGAACTCAGCCCGCTCGGCGCCCGTCACCGTCGCGCGACGCCCCGGTCCCTGGGCAGCGACGACGCCGCGTTCTTGGGGGCGATGGAGCAGCGATCAACGCGCTGATCGCGAGTCGGCCCGTGCTCCCGCCCGGCATCGGCGCGTACCTGGACCCGACCGGCTCAGGGCGGTCGGCGAGTTCGCCGACCGGGCCACTGTGACCGGGGTGGTGTCAGACCATGGTGTGGCGGCTCCGCCACGCTGGGCGCGCTGGCGGGCGGCGCGGACGTCGGCGCGGGCCTTGTCGCTGAGCGGCACGGTGGGCTCGTCGTACAGACTGGCTGGCGAAGACCCTGGGTTCGTCCCTGGAGCCCTGAAAGAGTGTTTTGTCCTGGCGATGGTGTTTGGTTCGGAGTCAGGTGTCGCGCCAGTTCGGGGTGCATTCGCGGGTCAGTCGTCTGTTTATGAGGTTGATCATCGCGAGGCGGATTATGGCTTCGGAGCGGTGCGGGTGGGTCTCGTAGTCGCGGGCGAGGCAGCGGTGGTGCATGGGCCAGTCGAAGGTTCGCTCGGCGACCCGGCGTCGCGGGATCACCTTGAATCCCTTTGCGGCGGGATCCCGGTGGACGGCTTCGACGTCGATGACTTTGGTGCGGTAGCCGGTGTCGGTCCAGGCTTTGGTGATACGGGGGTTCGCGGTGGCGGGAGAGCAGCTGGATGCCGCCGACGTTGTCGGAGACGCTGGCAGCGGTGACCCAGACCGCCAGCAGCAGGCCGAGACTGTCGACGCCGAGGTGACGCTTGCGGCCTGCGATCTTCTTGCCTGCGTCGATGCCCTGGCCTGCGGCCGGCATGTTTGCGGAGGTCTTGATGCTCTGGGCGTCGAGCACACAGGCACTCGGCTCGGCGTCCCGGCCTTCGGCCTGGCGAACCAACTGACGCAGCACGCCGTTGAGTTAGTCGAAGCTGCCATCCTTCTGCCACGCGGCAAAGTAGCCGTAGACGGTCTGCCACGGCGCGAAGTCGTGCGGCAGGTAGCGCCACGGGATCCCAGTCCGGTCGACATACAGGATGGCGTCCATGATCCGGCGCAGGTCATGCTGGGGCGGGCACCCCACCATCGGACAGATCGCTGGGATACGGGCGATGACGCGTCATGTTCCGTTAGCGCCGTCGGACACAGCCTGTCCACAGGGCGCAAACGTCGTCAGACGGGGACGCCTCGGGATCAGACAGGAGCGAACTACCCAAACCAGCCTGCCGCACGACGCCTCCCGCCACAATCACCGCATCGCACACCTGGGCCCCAGCAGCCCCAGAGCGGCGGGCATCCGAAGCGCCACCAAACACCCCTGCCGGAGCAAAACGCTCTTTCAAGGCCTTGTGTGGGCCACGGTAGCAACGGTGAGGGCGGCTGCCGCTGTCATGGTGGCCACGGAGGTGACAAACCAGGCCACGCACCGCATCCGTAGCTGGCGATAGCGTTTCTCGTACTCGCCGCGGATGCCTCGGGTGCGCTGGGCGATGCGGTGCAGGTCGACTCGTGCACGCGTCAGGCAGTCGCGGATGTAGTGCCGTTCGATCTCCTCCCGCTGCGCGGTAGTCAACCACTGCAACGGCTCGGTGAAGACTCGAGCCCGCTGCTCTGCTTCCGCAACGCGGGCCTGCCACAGTAGGTAACCCTCCACCTGGTTGAGCACGTCGGCGGACAGCGTCGGCTCCGGGCCGGTGCGGCCTGCTGCGTCCGTCATGCGGGCAGCCCCAGGTTTTCCTCTCTGTCCAGCGCCGTGATGTCCGGATGGTGCAGGTCGAACGCGGGGGATTCGCTGCGGATCCGCGGCAGGGTGAGGAAGTTGTGCCGCGGCGGCGGGCAGGAGGTCGCCCACTCCAGCGAACGGCCGTAGCCCCACGGGTCCTCGACGCCGACCGGCTTGCCGTACCTCGCCGTCTTCCACACGTTGTAGAGGAACGGCAGGATCGACATGCCGAGCAGGAACGAGCTGATCGTCGAGATGGTGTTCAGCGCGGTGAAGCCGTCGGCCGCGAGGTAGTCCGCGTAACGACGCGGCATGCCCTCGGCACCCAGCCAGTGCTGCACCAGGAACGTGCCGTGGAAGCCCACGAACAGCGTCCAGAAGGTGATCTTGCCGAGCCGCTCGTCGAGCATCTTGCCGGTCATCTTCGGCCACCAGAAGTGGAAGCCGGAGAACATCGCGAACACCACGGTGCCGAACACCACGTAGTGGAAGTGCGCCACCACGAAGTACGAGTCCGAGACGTGGAAGTCCATCGGCGGCGAGGCCAGGATGACGCCGGAGAGGCCACCGAAGAGAAACGTGACCAGGAAGCCGGTGGCCCAGAGCATCGGCGTCTCGAAGGACAGGGAGCCCTTCCACATCGTTCCGATCCAGTTGAAGAACTTCACGCCCGTCGGGACCGCGATCAGGAACGACATGAAGGAGAAGAACGGCAGGAGTACACCACCGGTGACGAACATGTGGTGCGCCCACACCGTGACCGACAAGCCCGCGATCGCCATCGTCGCGCCGACCAGGCCCATGTAGCCGAAGATCGGCTTGCGGGAGAAGACCGGGATGACCTCGGTGACGATGCCGAAGAACGGCAGCGCGATGATGTACACCTCTGGATGGCCGAAGAACCAGAACAGGTGCTGCCACAGCAAGGCTCCGCCATTTGCCGCGTCGAAGACATGCGCACCGAATTTTCGGTCCGCCTCCAACGCGAGCAGCGCCGCCGCGAGCACGGGGAAGGCAAACAGCACCAGGACACTGGTCAGCAGCACGTTCCAGGTGAAGATTGGCAAGCGGAACATGGTCATGCCCGGCGCGCGCATGCAGACGATGGTGGTGATGAAGTTGACCGCACCGAGGATGGTGCCGAAGCCGGAGAAGGCCAGACCCATGATCCACATGTCGGCGCCGATGAGGGGCGTGTGATGCGCGTCGTTGAGCGGGGAGTAGGCGAACCAGCCGAAGTCGGCCGCGCCGTCCGGGGTGAGGAAGCCGCCCACCGCGATGGTCGAGCCGAAGAGGTAGAGCCAGTAGGCCAGGATGTTCAGCCGGGGGAAGGCCACGTCGGGCGCGCCGATCTGCAGCGGCATGATCCAGTTCGTGAAGCCGGCGAACAGCGGCGTCGCGAACATCAGCAGCATGATCGTGCCGTG
>NZ_JBEZKJ010000165.1:0-9743 GCF_040651675.1 Streptomyces sp. NPDC048415
GTCGGGCCCCAGCCATACCCGCTTGACAGCAGGCGGCCAGAACCACGGTCCGCCGCGATCAGCCTGGCTGACCCCTCCCAACCGAAACGCGGAGGTTAGCGCCTGGGCCGCCTCCTCCACATCGTCGAGCAGTCGCCGCAGCCGTTCGGGCAGCGTGCGGGACATGCTGACCTCGGTGTGCCGGATCCATTCCTTCTGCAGTCCCTCATCGCAGGCGTCGGGGTCCGCGAAGTCCGCGGGGCGGCGAGGTCCGCGCCAGCCGCAGGCGCAGACAACTCGGAGGCCTTGGGCGCGCCGCCGGCCTTCGGTGCCGTCGTACTTGTTCGACGACGCCCCAGGCGCTCCCCGTCCCGCCATGGTGGGGAACTACTGGCTCCGCGAGCTCCCTTTGAACGGGGCACTGCCGCGAAGGTGTGGCGGAACAACGCCAGTTCGCTGTGCGAGTGCATGACCTATCTGCAGACCATCGGGGTCCATCCCTAGCGGTCGGCAGGAATTGCGGCGACTGTTTCCTCTCGTGCAGTGGGTTGCGGCCTGCCTCGTCGAGGAGTTCGAAGTCGTCACCTGCGTTCGAATCTGGTCGTGCATTTCACGCCGTCTCGTGACTGGGAAGCATCTTCCCTGTCTGGTCTGGCCGATGAGGGGAAATCCTATGGTGAGCGATGCTGTTACGGCCGAAATTGGAGCTCCCTTGAAACTCACTGACGGCACCTACGACGTGTGGGGCGGATTGGATGGGCGGATCTCCATGAAGAAGGGCTCGGTTTCCGGAGCGAGGGTCTTCGTCGGCATCCGCCCCTCCCTGCGCGGGTGGAGGGCTCGCCAAGCCGCTTGATGCGCCCGCTTCAACCATCCCTTTTCTCTGTGATCTCAAGACCCGTACGGCCGGAGAGGGGCGTGCTTCGCCTTGGACGTTTCGACCTCGCTGCCACGCATGTCGGGGGCGTTGCCCGTGTTGGGACATGCGGTGCAGTTAATGCGTGATCCGGCCGCGTTCCTGTGTGCCGCGTCCGGCCACGGGCCCGTGGTCGAAGTGCTGTTGGGGCCACAGCGGACGGCCCTGGTGTGCGATCCAGAATTGACTCGGCAAGTGCTGGTCCACGACAAGGTATTCGACAAGGGCGGCGGGCTATACGACCGGGTGCGAGAAGTGACCGGCAACGGCCTGCTGAGCTGTCCCTTTGGCGATCACCGACGGCAGCGCCGACTGCTTCAACCGGCCTTCCATAAGAGCACGATCCCGTTGTTGGTCGATGTCGTCGCGGAGCACGTGCGGGACGTGGTGGAATCATGGCGCGACGGCCAGAGCATCGACGTCCCAGCCCAGATGCGGACGATCTCGGCACGGGCCATCGTGGCCACCATGTTCGACGGCGCCCTTCCCGGCCGCCTCACGGAGCTCGCGCTCGCTGACATGACAACCATCACGGCGGGCATCTACCGACAGACGCTCATGCCACGGGCCTTGCGCGGCCTTCCTCTCTTCGGCAACCACCGCTACGCGCAGGCGCGACAGCGGTTGCGCTGGACCCTGGGCGAGGTTATCGCTCGGCGCAGGGTCGCAGGAGATGGTGAGGTCAGCCTGCTGTCATTGCTCCTGGCGCAAGACGCTGCGAACGGAGGCGGTCCAGCGGGGGAGCAGAGCCTGTCCGACTCAGAAGTGAGTGACCAGGTGCTCACCTTCTTCATCGCCGGGATGGAAACGACCGGGAATTTGCTGGTGTGGGCGATGCATCTGCTGGCCCGTCACCAGGATGTGCAGAGGCGATTGTGGCAGGAGGTGAACGAGGTCACCGGCGGCGGTCCGACGGCCTTCGAGCATCTGGTGTCGCTGGAATTCACGAGGGCCGTGATGCGTGAGACGCTGCGTCTGTATCCGCCGGCGTGGCTGTTCACCCGGACCGCAACTACTGACGTGCGGCTCGGTGAGCACGATGTCCTGGCCGGGACGACGGTGGCGTTCAGCCAGTACCTTGTACAGCGGCTCGACGCTGTTCATCCCCGTCCGGACCAGTTCGACCCCGACCGCTGGGCCGATGACCGCGCCCCGCAGGTGCCACTGGGCGGGTTCATTCCCTTCGGGCTGGGCGCCCGCAAGTGCATCGGCGAGAGCCTCGCCATGGCAGAGGCGACCCTTGCGCTGGCTGCGGTGGTGGCCCGCTGGCATGTCGAGCCCGAGACCGACAGGCCCGTGCGATTCGCGAAGGACATCGTGATCCGGCCGCACGAAATGCGGCTGCGCGTCACACGTCGTAGCCCTACCGGGCCCTGAATCGTTCGCCGGTCCGGCCGCCTGACTGTGGTGCCCGCGCGGAGGCCGCTTGTCTGTCCCTGCTCTGCCCTCCCGGACTCTTTCCCGCACATGTCCGATTCCGTTGCTTGTCCCGTCCGTAGAGAGGTACGCCCATGGACGATCTCGTCCTGCCCCCGACTCGTATCCCTTCCCCTTCTGGCGACTGGAACAGGTCGGCGCACGAGGTCGGGACACTGCCTCCGCTTGTGCTCACCGCACTGCTGAACCGCCAGACACGACTCACTCCGGACGCGCCGGCCGTGCGGGACGAAGACGAGACGCTCTCCTACACGCAGCTGGAGCGGGAGTCGCTCCAACTCGCCCACCGGCTCAGCGCCGCCGGTGTGCGTCCGGGGGACCGCGTCGCCTGCACGCTGCCGCGCGGGGTACGCGCGGTGGTGGCTCAGGTGGCCGCCTTGCGTATGGGGGCGGTCCACGCGCCGGTGGATCCGGCCCTTCCGGACGCGCTACTGGCCGGCATGTTGCGCGAAATGGACGCGCGATGGCTGGTGTCCTTGAGTCACCACTGCCTCGCGATCGGCTTCGGCGGGGTGCGTCTGGACGTCGACCTGCCGCAGGTGCGCGCCGAGTTGGCCGCTCAGCCGGTCGACGGCTTCGTGGATCCGGACCCGGCGGACCCTGCCTACGTCATCCATACCTCGGGCACATCGGGGCGGCCCAAGGCCGTGGCGGTCGGCCACGGGGCGATCTCCCATGCGATGCGGGCCTACGCACGCCGGTATCCGGTGCCCGTCACCACCATGGCGCTGGTCTCGCCCATGACGGTGGATGCCTGTCTGGCGGGTATCTGGTGGACCTTGCTCTCGGGCGGGACGGTACTGGCTCTGCCCGCCGATACGGGCAGGGCGTTGGCGCGGCTGGCCGAGGTCCTCGAACGCGGGGAGGCCAGTCACACGGTGCTGACGCCCTCGCTCTACCAGCAGGTGCTGGCCGACGTCCGGTCAGGTCCCCCCATGTTGCGCCAGGTCATGGTGGCCGGGGAGGCATGCCCGCCGGATCTGGTGGCCGAGCACTACCGGGTGCTGCCGCACGTCGAGTTGGTCAACGGATACGGCCCCACCGAGGCGGCGGTCTGGTGCGCGACGGGGGTGTTGCGCCCAGGGGCCCTCGTGACCGTCGGCACCGCGATCGACGGGGTCGACCTGTACATCCTCTCCCCGGACGGCCGAGCCATGGACGAGGGGGAGGTGGGGGAGATCGGCATCGCCGGTCCGACGCTGGCCGACGGATACGCAGGCGATGCGCCGTCGACGCAGGAACGCTTCGCGCCGTGCGCCGCGGCGGCGGGCCGGCGCGTCTACCGCACCGGCGACCGCGGGCGGTTCCGCCCGGACGGCAGCCTGGAGGTGCTGGGCCGCCTGGACAGGCAGACCAAGATCCGCGGGCTGCGGGTGGAACCGGACGGCGTCGCGGCGGTTCTGCGTGCCCATCCCCGGGTCCGCGACGCCGTGGTCGCCGCCCACGACGGACGGCTGTGCGCCTATCTGGTGCCCGCGCAGGACCGGGACCGTGCCGCCGCGTCATTGCGCCGCTCCTGGCGGACGCTGATCGACGGCCTGGACCACGAGCGGGAGCACACCGGCTGGACCAGCAGCTACACCGCACAGGACCTGCCCGAGGCAGACATGACCGAATGGGTCGACCAGTGCGTGCGCCTCGCCCGCAGCAGTCGTCCGGACTCCCTGCTGGACCTGGGTTGCGGCACGGGCCTAGTCCTCACCCACCTGGCCCGCGACTGCTCCCGCGTCGTCGGCATCGACATCTCCTCCGCCACGCTCGACGCCTTGGCTATGACTCTGGAGCAGCTCGGGCTCGACCATGTCGAGCTCCGCCAGGGGGATGCCGCCGACACCGACGGGGCGGCCGGCTTCGACCTCGTGCTGTGCAATTCGGTGACGCCCTACTTCACCGACGCCGACCACCTCGCCCGAGTGCTGCGCGCGGCCCTGGATGCGGCGCACCCCACCGGGCGCGTGATCTTCGGCGACGTCAAGGACCTCGGTCTCAAGGACATGCTGCACGCGGCCGTGGTGGTCGCCGGGGCCGACGACCACACGCCTCTGTCGGCGCTGCGCGAGCAGTGGCGCAGGCGTGTGGCCCTGGACCCCCAACTGCACATCGCTCCCGGGTGGTTTTTGCAGGCCGCGCCCGGACGGCAGGTGGAGATCCGGCCCCGCCGCGGCGCGCGGCGCAACGAGATGAACGACTTCCGCTACGACGCCGTCCTTTCCCCACCGGCCACCGAGCCGCCGCTGGCGATGGACTGGGTTCCGTGGCCGGGCACACTGTCCGCTGTGGCCGCGCTGCTTGTGCCCGGACGGCTGGTCGGAGTGAGGGCCGTGCCCGACGTCCGTACCGCAGGCGCCTTCATCCTGCGCGCCCATCTGACGGCGGACGGTGGCGACCACACGGCTGGCGCTCTGCGCGGCCTCGCGGCCCGGGCCGAGGAGGCGGCCGTCCATCCCGAGCAACTGCACGCACTGGCAGATGAAGCGGGCTGGACGCTGCGTCTTTCGCGAGCGTCCGCCCATCCCGACGGCGCCTTCGATGCCGCGTTCCTTCCCCCGGGCACCCCGGACGCCGCCGAGCGGCCTCTGGCCTGGCCCTCCCCCGCCTGCTCCGCCGATGACGGAGCGGAGCTGACCAGCGATCCGCTCCGCGTACGACTGGCGGCCCTGGCCGAGGAGGATCTGCTGCCCGACGTGAGGGCCCACGCACAGACGCGATTGGCCGCCCACGAACAGCCCGTGGAGTATATGGTCCTGACCGAACTTCCCCTCACCGCAGCGGGCAAAACCGACTTCACAGCCCTGCCGCTACCCAGGGGCGTTCGGCCCGTACTTCCCACCCCCTACGCAGCACCGGCCACCGCGGCGGAACGCACCGCCGCCGAGGTCTTCGCCGAGGTCCTCGGACTGGACCGGGTCGGTGTCCACGATGACTTCGTCCAGCTGGGGGGCGACTCCCTGCTGGCTGTCCGCACTGCCGCCCTGCTGGGCGAACGACTCGGCGTGCACCTACCGCCCCGATGCGTTTTCGACGCCCCGACCCCGGCCGGCATGGCTGGCGTCATCGGTGACCTCCTGTCCACCCCGCCGCAGAGCACCGATCCGACCCCGGACGCGACGACGAGCCGCGAGCCGACGGTGGAGGCGGGACTGGCGGAGGGAGGGCAACTTCCCCTGAACACGACCCAGATGCTGATGTGGGCCTTTGACCTGCAGTTCCAACGAGGACTGGTCGCCGGAGCGGACTTCACTCTGGAACTGCACTACCGCATCGTCGGCCCCCTGGACACAGCAGCCCTGAGCGAGGCTGTCGACGCGGTGGTCAACCGGCATCCCGCCCTGCGGGCCGCACTGCGCCTGGAGGGCCTGCCGGCGGACTGCCGCCAAACGGTCGGCCCGTCTCGTACCGACCTCCTGCACGTCGAATCCGCCACCGGACCCGACCCGCAACGCGTTTTGCACCGACTGCACCAGTCCGACCCACTCAGCCTGCACGAGGGGCGCGTTTTCGCCGCAGAGCTCCTCGTCCTGGCTGCCGACCGGCATCTGCTGTGCCTGCGCGTCCACCACATGGTCGCCGACGCCCAGTCCGTGGCGCTGATCGAACGCGAGATCGCCCAGCACTACCGGGACACCGTGAACGCGCCGCAGAACGCATCCCCCCGCGGCCACGACATCCTGGCCCCGGCCCTGCTCGCGCCGACGCCCCCCACCGCTCCTCAGGCCGAAGACATCCATTTCTGGAGCGAGCGAGCGAGCGGCATGCGGCCCGTCCAGCTCGTCCCCCCGACTGCCCTGCCCACCCCCGGAACCACGCCCGGCACCACCCGGGCCCATAGCCTGCTGGTGCCCACCGCCGCCGCCCAACGGTTCCAACATCTGGCCCGTGCCCATCACTGCACTCCGGCCCAGGCTCTCTACGCCCTTACCTGCACGCTGATCGCCCTGGACACCGAAGACCCGGACGTACGCCTGCTCGGCGTCGGCGCGGACCGCCCCGGCCCACTTGCATACACCGTGCCCCCCCACATCGATGCCGTCATGCTGCGCCACACCGTCAACCGGCAATGGGGCGTGGCGGACGCGATCACCACGGCCGGGGCCACCCTGCGCCAGGCGCTGGCACACAACAGCGCACCGTTGCCCCATCTGTGCGCCCTGATCCCCGACCTCCAGGACGCCTTCAGCCACTCACAGTCCGTTCTCTTCCAGATGCTGCCACCCGCGGACGCACTCCGCCTGGAGGGATGCACGGCCGTGCGCACCGACCAACTCTCCGACGATTTCTCCGGAAGCGTCACCCAGGCCCCGATCGACCTGATGATCCTTGCCCGGGAAGAAGGTTCCCGCCTGCGCCTGGCCGCCCTGCACGACCCCGCCTTCGCCCCCGACGACTACGTGCAGCGCCTGCTCGAACGCTTGCTCACCCTGGTCGACGCCGCGCCCCAGGACGACACCGCCCGCCTGTGCGCACTGGTCGCACCAGACCCCTGGCTGTCCGCCCTGTGGCGCACGCACGCCTCTCGTCCGACCCACTGACAGCCCGAATTATCTCCATCGTCCCAGGTAACCTCCTCGTCTCAGGAGCATCACCTGACCGCCATCGCACCAGCCGCCCGCTTGACGTCACGTAACGACACTCCCGCCGTGTCCGTGCTGCAGGGGAACTCACGGGATGTCGCGTCAGGGGCATCAGTGCCAGAACGGAGCATGTCGCCGGGAAGGCCCGGCTGCGCCACGGGCTACCCAAAAGGGAAGTCACGAAGCGCAACGCCAGGGGAAAGGCTGTTGACGATGCATCGCGCCGCTCTCGTGAGCGAAGTCCCGTGTCCAACGCCATTAGATTGCCTCGCCGCAAAGCCCCGACTCGGCGGCGGGCGCCATGCCAATTACGCATGCGAGAGCGCCCGTCCAGGAGGGCAACCGTGACCATCACCGACGCAATGTGGAACGCGAGAAGCGCGGGTCTTGAGACGAGACTCCTTGCAACCGTACACACGGCTGCGAACAATGACAGCCCTGGGGCCGATGGAGCCGCCACCTATCTCGTTGGCCAGCCTGCCTACCGGCCATACGTCTCGACACAAATGCCGTGCAACGCAGACGGTCTCCAGGCAGCCGAGCACAGTCTGCAAATCGCGCGCTCTGGCGAGCTTCGAGCCGACCTCCTGGCTAGTCCGGTAACCGAGACGCTACGACGAGTCACCCGACAACACGCCAATAGCCTGTGGGACCCGGAGTCGGGTCATATGGCGCGCGCCATGACTGAGCTAGGACGGATAGCACCGCGGAAGGGGAATGAGGCGGTCAAGCTATGGAAGGAGTACCTCCGCAGGCAGCCGAACTCGACCGACAAGGTCATGACCATGCGGGACTATCTCGGCGCTGTCTACTTCTGGACGTTTCAGAGGGGCACCGGGCTAGACATGTTGGAGCTGTTCGGGTCGATGCTGTGCTTCACGTTGGCCGCTGACTTCGTAGACGCAGCGGACGGATCTGGGGTTAACAGTGCGTACCCATATCTCATGGCGGCAAGCGAAGGCTATGCTTACCTCGCGGGAAGTGCTCCGAATCGTATGGCACAGGAAGTGGCTCTCGGCGCCGCACTCACCTACCTCAAGGACGAGTTCCAATACGACAGTGCCAGAAGCCGGCTGCTCGTCGACTCTGAAGATCCCAGAGCCACTCCCGAAGACTGTGTAGTGTCCCGCTGGTGGGAGGGCTTCTTTACCCCACTCCTAAGACTGGCATTCGCCTCCGCGCCCTATAGGCACCTCACCGACGTCGACGGAACCTACAAGCCTGCGCAGACCTGTCCCTCCATAGCTCGTACGCTCGCCAGTGTTTTGCGCTATGACGACGTCATCGACGCCGTGCCAGACTGTGTCAACCACGAGACCGGCAACGAGTTCCTGACCGCGCTCGCTTCCGGCGGCCCCGCGAGCACCGTGGGCTTCGGCCAGGCCCTAGCTGAAGCCACCGACGCAACGCTGTCCTGCGCCTGCGGTCAACGAGGCCATGCCGAGGCGGCTGAGCATGCTATGGGCTTCTGTGTCTTCTACCCGTTGCACCCCCGGTACAACGTTCGACGACAGCTCGTCGCATTTGGCAATTCCGGTGGCGCCATCGCCCGTGCTATCGCGCCACCCTCTCCGGGAAATCGGCTCCGGACCTCGGCCTACTCACTGGAGCCGGGAATCGCCTTGCACTCACCTGCCTGGGAAACCCGGTGGCGACGCGCGCAACGGACCGTTGACGAGATCGCCCATCGTGTCACCAGGCGCAGCATTGCTGACGCCCCTCAGGCCGCTGCGTTCACAACTGCAGCAGCGACCGTCCTAGCCCACTGCGATCGGGCAGACGACAATGACTCGTTCCACCGACTGGCTGATGAGTGGCAAGACCTGTTCGATATCGCTCTCACCGTCCATGGCATGGGCGGCCTCCCGGGCGCAGCGCCCTTGCGTGAACTGGTCGGCGACATCTGGCGGCAGACCATCCTCGGTGCCACAAAGGGCCACGATGCGCGGCTATTCATGGACACAGATATTGCCGTGCGCAACACATTCTACCTGTCCGGAGACGAAGGCCACCGTTTGCGTCGAGCCTTCTTCGGAGTCGTTTCCAGTGCTATTGAGTTGTCTGGCTTCAACCCATACCAGCGGCTCACCGACCTCGTCAGCACCATCTGCCGACAGCCGTAGCCAATCATAAGATTGGCAAATTGCGCACTTAACACTTCCCATGAAGCTGCGCGTTCGAGAACGTATCAAGGCCAAACGAGTCGCAAACTGATTCCGATGCTGCTACCGTGCGAGCGCGTGTCAGAATTTGTCAACTCGGCGGGCAGTCATACGAGTTCAGGAGAGGAGACAAAACCGATGAGCGGCAATTCCGGTATCTCTTCCGGCGTTGGAGTCATGGCACTAGTGATCGCAGGCTGCCGATCAATTGAGACAGGCAGCCCTTCACCTTTGATCAGAGATCCATATGCCTCCTGGTTCGTAGGCGCTCCCGAGGTTGATAAACCCATCCCTGCAAGCGCCTCCGAGGCTGCTTCGACTGGGACGCGGAGCAACTACTGGAAGTCCCCTTCCAGCTATATTGCGATTCGCACGCGGGTCGACGCCTTTCTTCAAGACGCTGTATCTGGAGGGGTTCGGCAGGTAGTCGTCCTAGGTGCGGGCCTCGACACTCGCAGCGTGCGACTATCTTGGCCCACTGGAGTTAAGTATTATGAAATCGATCAGCCAGATGTTCTGGCCTTCAAGGCACAAGTGCTTCGGGCGCACGGTGTGGAGCCGCAGCAGTTCTATCAGCCAGTAGCCTCCGCGTTTCGGTTGGGAGGGGTCAGCCAGGCTGATCGCGGCGGACCGTGGTTCTGGCCGCCTGCTGTCAAGCGGGTATGGCTGGGGCCCGAC
>NZ_JBEZKJ010000166.1:0-9427 GCF_040651675.1 Streptomyces sp. NPDC048415
CGGGCGCCGGTGCCGGGGCGACGGGGGCGGGCGCGACCGGCGCGGGAGCCGGGGCGGCGGGCGCGGCCGGGGCCGCGGGCTGGACCGGAGCCGGGGCGGCGGCGGCCGGAGCCGCCGGGGCCGGGGCCGGAGCCGGGGCGGCCGGAGCGGGCGCCGGAGCCGCGGGGGCGGCCGGAGCGGCGGCAGCGGGAGCCGGGGCGGCGGCCGGAGCCGCGCCCGGGGCGCCGATGACGGCGAGCTTGGCGCCGACCTCGGCGGTCTCGTCCTCGCCGACCACGATCTCCAGCAGCACGCCGGCGACCGGCGCGGGGATCTCGGTGTCGACCTTGTCCGTGGAGACCTCGAGCAGCGGCTCGTCCTCCGCGACCTCCTCGCCGACCTCCTTCAGCCAGCGGGTGACGGTGCCCTCGGTGACGGACTCGCCGAGCGCGGGCAGGACCACGTCGGTGCCCTGAGCGCCGCTGCCGCCGGAAGCGGCCTCGGCGGTCGGGGCCGGCGCGGGGGCGGCCTGCTCGGTGGACGGGGTGGCCTGCGGAGCCGGCTCGGGAGCCGGCGGGGCGACCTGCTCGGCGACCGGGGCCGGGGCGGCGGCGGGCGCGCCCGTGCCGTCGTCGATGACGGCCAGCTCGGAGCCGACCTCGACCGTCTCGTCCTCGGCGACCTTGATGGAGGCGAGCACACCGGCGGCGGGGGAGGGGATCTCGGTGTCGACCTTGTCGGTCGACACCTCCAGCAGCGGCTCGTCGGCCTCTACGCGCTCGCCCTCGGCCTTGAGCCAGCGAGTGACAGTGCCCTCGGTGACGCTCTCGCCGAGCGCCGGAAGGGTTACGGAAACCGCCATGGTTTCTGTTGCTCCTTACGAATGGTGCGGAAGTCTGTGGTCGTCGTCGCGCCCTGCTCGACGCGGTGACTGGGGACAGCCGGGAGCTGATCAGTCGTGCGAGTGCAGCGGCTTGCCCGCGAGGGCCAGGTGGGCCTCGCCGAGCGCCTCGCTCTGCGTCGGGTGCGCGTGGATGAGCTGCGCGACCTCGGCCGGCAGCGCCTCCCAGTTGTAGATCAGCTGGGCTTCGCCGACCTGCTCGCCCATGCGGTCGCCGACCATGTGGACGCCGACCACGGCACCGTCCTTCACCTGGACGAGCTTGATCTCGCCCGCGGTGTTCAGGATCTTGCTCTTGCCGTTGCCCGCCAGGTTGTACTTCAGAGCGACGACCTTGTCCGCGCCGTAGATCTCCTTGGCCTTGGCCTCGGTGATCCCCACGGAGGCGACCTCGGGGTGGCAGTACGTCACCCGCGGCACGCCGTCGTAGTCGATCGGAACGGTCTTGAGACCGGCCAGACGCTCCGCCACCAGGATGCCCTCGGCGAAGCCGACGTGCGCGAGCTGGAGCGTCGGGACCAGGTCACCGACGGCGGAGATGGTCGGGACGTTCGTGCGCATGTACTCGTCGACCAGGACGTAGCCGCGGTCGATGGCGACGCCCTGCTCCTCGTAGCCGAGACCGGCCGAGACCGGGCCGCGGCCCACGGCGACGAGCAGCACCTCGGCCTCGAACTCCTTGCCGTCGGCGAGGGTGACCTTCACACCGTTCTGGGTGTACTCGGCCTTCGAGAAGAAGGTGCCCAGGTTGAACTTGATGCCGCGCTTGCGGAACGCGCGCTCAAGAAGCTTGGAGGAGTTCTCGTCCTCGACCGGGACGAGGTGCTTGAGGCCCTCGATCACCGTCACGTCGGTGCCGAAGGACTTCCACGCCGAGGCGAACTCGACGCCGATGACGCCGCCGCCGAGCACGATCGCGGACTGCGGGACGCGGTCCAGGACCAGCGCGTGGTCCGAGGAGATGATGCGGTTGCCGTCGATCTCCAGGCCCGGCAGCGACTTCGGCACCGAGCCGGTCGCGAGCAGCACATGGCGGCCCTGGACGCGCTGGCCGTTCACGTCGACGGAGGTCGGGGAGGACAGGCGGCCCTCACCCTCGATGTACGTCACCTTGCGGGACGCGATCAGACCCTGCAGGCCCTTGTACAGGCCCGAGACGACGCCGTCCTTGTACTTGTGGACGGCGGGTACGTCGATCCCCTCGAAGGTGGCCTTGACGCCGAACTGCTCGCTCTCGCGGGCCTGGTCGGCGATCTCGCCCGCGTGGAGCAGAGCCTTTGTGGGGATGCACCCCCGGTGCAGGCAGGTACCGCCGACCTTGTCCTTCTCGATCAGGGCGACGTCCAGGCCCAGCTGCGCTCCGCGCAGCGCCGCGGCGTAACCGCCGCTACCGCCGCCGAGGATCACTAGGTCGAAAACGGTGCTGGCGTCGTTCGCCACGTCACGTCCTCCATGCATGTGCGCCACGCCGGTCTCCAGTGACCGGTCGGCGGCTGGTGTCCGGCCGCTCTTCTTCGGCCCTGTGGTGGGGGCCCTGTCCTGCCGAGAACCCATCTTCGCACTTGTCGGCGGCGTTCGAGACGCCGGGCCGGTGTGTGAGACGTCCCACTCGTCCGCCGCGACGGACAAAACGACCCCGGGCTTTCCCGCGGCCCGGGGTCGTACGGCTGCACGAGTGGCCGTCAGCCCAGGTCGCCCGCCGCCGTCAGTTCGGCGAGGCGGACCAGGGTGCGGACCGCGGAGCCGGTGCCGCCCTTGGGGGTGTAGCCGAAGGGGCCCTGCTCGTTGAAGGCCGGGCCCGCGATGTCCAGGTGGGCCCAGGTGATGCCCTCGCCGACGAACTCGCGCAGGAACAGACCGGCGACCAGGCCGCCGCCCATCCGCTCGCCCATGTTGGCGATGTCGGCGGTGGGGGAGTCCATGCCCTTGCGCAGGTGCTCGGGCAGCGGCATCGGCCAGGACTCCTCGCCGACCTCCTCGGCGGCCTCGACGACGGACGCGCGGAACGCGTCGTCATTGGCCATCACACCGAAGGTGCGGTTGCCGAGCGCCAGCACCATCGCGCCGGTCAGCGTCGCCACGTCGATGATCGCGTCCGGGTTCTCCTCGGACGCCTTCCACAGCGCGTCCGCGAGGACGAGCCGGCCCTCGGCGTCGGTGTTGAGCACCTCGACGGTCTTGCCGCTGTACATCCGCAGCACGTCACCCGGGCGGGTCGCGGAACCGGAGGGCATGTTCTCGGCCAGCGCCAGCCAGCCGGTGACGTTGACCTCCAGGCCCAGGCGCGCGGCGGCGACCACGGCGGCGAAGACCGCTGCCGCACCACTCATGTCGCACTTCATCGTCTCGTTGTGCCCGGCGGGCTTGAGGGAGATGCCGCCCGAGTCGTAGGTGATGCCCTTGCCCACGAAGGCCAGTGTCTTCGTCGCCTTGGAGCTGGTGTACGAGAGCTTGACCAGGCGGGGAGCGGCGGCCGAGCCCGCGCCGACACCCAGGATGCCCCCGTAGCCGCCCTTCGCCAGGGCCTTCTCGTCGAGCACCTGCACCTTGATGCCGTGCTCCTTGCCGGCCGCGGTGGCGACGGCGGCGAAGGCCTCCGGGTTGAGGTCGTTCGGCGGGGTGTTGATCAGGTCGCGGGCGCGGTTGAGCTCCTCGGTCACGGCGGTGGCGCGCGCGATGGCCGCCTTGTACGCCGCGTCGCGGGGCTTGCCACCGAGCAGGGAGACCTCGGCGAGCGGGGCCTTGCCGTTCTTGGCGTCCTTGCCGTTGTCCTTGTAGGCGTCGAAGGCGTACGCGCCCAGGAGCGCGCCCTCGGCGACGGCGCCGACGTCGGCGGGGTCCGCGATCGGCAGGGCGAACGCGGCCTTCTTGGCACCGGCGAGCGCGCGGGCGGCGGCACCGGCCGCGCGGCGCAGCGCCTCGGCGCCGAAGGTGTCGTCCTTCTCCGGGGCCGCTCCCAGGCCGACGGCCACCACGACGGGGGCCTTGAAACCGGAAGGTGCGGGCAGCTTGGTCACCTCGCCCTCGGCCCCGGAGGCGCCGAGGGTCTCCAGGATTCCGGCGAGGGAGCCGTCGTAGGCCTTGTCCACGGCCTCGGCGCCCGGTGCGACGGTGAGTCCCTTGGCGCCCTTCGGGCTCTTCGCGACACCGACGACGATCGCGTCGGCCCGCAGACCGGACGCCGCGGCGGTGCTGAGAGTGAGAGCAGTCACGGTGGTGAAATCTCGCTTCCGTTGAAGTTGCTGTGGCCGAATGGGGTGGGTCGACCGGGCCCGACGGCTGACCCTAGGTCCGGCCCGAGGGGCGGTCCTTACCGGGGCCCTCGCGGGGCGGGCGGGCACGTACCCGGGACGAGCCTACGCTCGGGGCCGGGTTTCGCTCATTCCCGCGTGCGTTCACCGTCCGGTGGTGCCGTGTCCACCGCGGCACAGGGCGCGGACGTCACGGCTCAACCGCCGAGCCCGAGGCCCGTGACCGCCGTGCCGGCCAGGCGGTCGGCCAGGGAGCGGCGGCTCGGTGAGAGAACCGGCAGCGCGTTGAGGAAGAAGATCACCACGGCGACGGCCCACAGCAGGACCGAGAGCGCGAACTCGCCCTGGACCAGCAGGACGCAGGCGAGTGCGTACACGGCGACGTCGGCGGTCGTCGTCACCGCGGCGCGCAGGGCCGCCCGGCGCGGTGCGGTCGGCGTGACCCTGAGGCCGAGCAGGGCCTTGCCGACCGTCCGTCCTGTGAGGGCGAGCGCCGCCCACTGGTAGAGGAAGGTGGCGACCACCAGCAGCCCGAAGGCCTGCTCCACATCCCGGACCACCTTGTGCCACAGCGACAGCCCGAAGCCCTCGGAGGCGTCGATGACATCGCCGCGCGAGCTGAGGATGTCCCACCCGCCACGCGTGGCCAGATCCGGTACGTCCGTCGCGAGCGCGGATATCCGGTGGAAGGTGAGCACGGCGAGCGCGGACGCCGCCGCGAGCACCAGTGCGAAGTCGATGAACCAGGCCATGAACCGCCGAAGTTTCGGCACAGACGTCCCCCGATCACGATCACTTGTCTGTTCGGCGGATCAGATTAGTGGGGGCGGAGGGGCGGA
This sequence comes from Streptomyces sp. NPDC048415, assembly GCF_040651675.1. Classification (NCBI taxonomy): domain Bacteria; kingdom Bacillati; phylum Actinomycetota; class Actinomycetes; order Kitasatosporales; family Streptomycetaceae; genus Streptomyces; species Streptomyces sp. NPDC048415. Next base: position 4,971 of record NZ_JBEZKJ010000166.1, read on the forward strand.
TTGGCTGCTTGCCGGGGATCGTTCCAGGCCGGTGACAGTTCGGTGATCGGCCCGGCGATCAGCTCCGTGATCAGCCGGCGGTCGGCCCAGCGGTCAGCCGGCGGTCAGCCCAGTGAAAGAACCACGAGCGCCGTCGTCGCCGCCGTCTCGGCGAGGCCCCCGAACACGTCGCCCGTGATGCCGCCGAAGCGGCGCGTGCAGTGGCGCAGCAGCAGTTCGGCGACCGCGCAGGCTCCGAGCACCGCCACCGCGGCGCGCACGATGTCGTACGTCCCGAGCAGCGCGCCCGCGCCCGCCGCCGCGCCCACGACGGCCACCGTCACCAGCAGCGCGCCGCGCACCGGCACCGTGCCCGCGACCGCCGCGCCCAGGCCCTCGGGGCGGGCCGGGGGCACCCCGGTGCGGGCGGCCAGGGTGAGGGCGAGACGGGCCGCGGTCGCCGAGACGACGGCCGCGAGCACGCCCCGGGCCCACGAGGTCTCGTACGCCTGGAAGAGCGCGGCCACCTGGGCGAGCAGCACGAACAGCAAGGTGATCACGCCGAACGGGCCGATGTCCGACTGCTTCATGATCCGCAGCGCGTCCTCGGCGGGCTTGCCGCTGCCGAGCCCGTCCGCGGTGTCGGCGAGGCCGTCGAGGTGGAGACCGCGGGTGAGCGCGGCCGGTACGGCGGCGGTGGCCACGGCGGCGAGCAGCGGGCCCGCGCCCAGGGCGAGCAGCGTCACGCCCAGCAGCGCCGCCCCCGCCCCGACCACCAGGCCGGCCACCGGCGCGCACAGCATGCCGCCGCGCGCGGCGGCGCGGTCCCAGCGGGTCACCTTCACGGGAAGCACGGTGAGGGTGCCGAAGGCGAAGCGGAGGCCGTGCGGGAGGGAGGAGGCAGGAGACGCCGTCTTGGACACCGGCGCAGGCTACCCGGGTGCTCGGAGAGCGGACGCGGCGGCTTCGGAGGGCGGATGCGATGGCGGTGGATAAAGTTCGTATATGGGTCATTGGTTGTACCGGAACATCGTCGAGCCGGGGAAACTCCCCCTGTTGCTGGCGTTGGCCTCGTTCGTCCTGACCTTTGTGATCACCCGCGTCATCGTCCGGCTCATCCGCGCGGGCAAGGGCCCCTTCGGCAACGTCAAGGCCGGCGATCTGCACATCCACCACGTCGTGCCCGGCGTCGTGTTGACGGTGATCGGCGGCTTCGGCGCGGTGGCCAGCAACCGGCACGGGCTCGGCGCGGGCGTGTGCGCGGTGCTGTTCGGGATCGGCGCGGGCCTGGTGCTCGACGAGTTCGCGCTGATCCTGCACCTCGACGACGTGTACTGGAGCGAGGCCGGGCGCCAGAGCGTCGAGGTCGTGGTGGTCACGGCGGCCCTCGTCGGTCTGGTCCTCGGCGGCTTCGCGCCGTTCGGCGTCAACGACCTCAGCGACCAGGAACTGCAGGACCGCGGGGGCGTGATCCTGACCGTCGGCGTGAACTTCTTCTTCGCGCTGCTCGCCCTGAGCAAGGGCAAGGCGCGCACCGCGATCTTCGGGGTGATCGTCCCGTTCCTCGCCCTGATCGGCGCGATCCGGCTGGCTCGCCCCGGCTCGCCGTGGGCGAAGCGCTTCTACCGGCGCCGCCCCCGCGCCCGCGCCAGAGCCCGGCTGCGTGCCTATCACCACGACCGCCGCTGGGCGGGTCCCCGCCGCAGGGTTCAGGACCTGATCGGCGGCAAACCGGACCCCGAGCCCGCCCGGGCCCTGCCCGGACGCCGATGACGTGCCGCGGAGATCCCGCACACCACCATGACCGCCGCGATGGCCGCCAGATGCTCCTTGCCCGCCAGGTTCTCCTTGAGGGCCACCTCGACCGCCATGGCTGCGATCACCGCACTCGCCGTGACATACGCGCCGTAGCGCCAGCCCAGGAACACCGCGAGCCCCACCACGGCCGCCGACGGGCCGGTGTCGACGACCTGCGCGTCCGTGCCGGGCAGGCCCAGCGGGTTGTGCGGGCCCAGCGCGATGCCGACGCGTGCGTAGAGCGTGCCGGCCAGCGTGGCGACGTACGCGACGACGAGCGTGCGCCACCAGCCCAGGCAGATCTCGGCGATCCCGAACACCAGCAGGATCTGTACGAGCGCCCCCCATACGGGCAGGTCCAGCGCCGGTACGAACACGGAGAGCGGGGTGCGCAGGAGGGCGAGCCACAGCGGGTCCTCGGCGCGTACGGAGCCGATGTTCTGCACGAACTGAAAGCCCCATGACTGGTTCTGCGTGAACTGGAAGGCGGTCGTGAGACACACCGCCCCGATGGTCATGGGAATCGCCCGCCACTGCCTCTTCACGAGCGCCTCGCGCAGGGTGACGTACAGCAGTCCCCATTCCGCGCGGGCCCAGCGGGCGAGCGTACTCATCTGTGCGACTCCAGGTGTTTGCGGTGCAGCCACTTCGGCAGGCCCGGCGCCTCCAGGAACCCCTCGGCGCGCGCGGACGCGACGCCGATGCGCAGCAGATCCGCGCTCTTCTCGAAGAGCAGGAACCGCGGCTCCCAGATGGGCCGGTACTTGGCATTGGCGCGGTACAGCGACTCGATCTGCCACCAGCGCGAGCAGAAGCTGAGCAGTGAGCGCCACAGCCGCAGCACCGGTCCCGCGCCGAGACGCGCCCCACGTTCGAAGACGGAACGGAACATGGCGAAGTTGAGCGAGACCTGGGTGATCTTGATCTCCTGGGCGCGGCGCAGGAGTTCGATCACCATGAACTCCATCAGCCCGTTCTCGGAATCGCGGTCGCGCCGCATGAGGTCGAGGGAGAGGCCGCCCGGCCCCCAGGGCACGAAGGACAGCAGGGCCCTCAATTCACCCTCGCCATCCGTGCATTCGAGCATCACGCACTGCCCGTCGTCCGGGTCGCCCAGCCGCCCGAGCGCCATGCTGAACCCGCGCTCGGTCGCCCCGTCCCGCCAGTCGTCCGCGCGCTTGAGGAGGTACGCCATCTCGTCGGCCCGGATGTCCTCGTGGCGCCGGATGCGCACCTGGTAACCGGCTCGCCTGACCCGGTTGTAGGCCTGCCGGACGGTGCGCATGGCCCGCCCCTCGAGGGTGAACTCGGCGGTCTCCACGATGGCCTCGTCACCGAGTTCCAGCGCGTCCAGCCCATGCCGGGAGTACACGGTGCCCGCCTCCTCGCTCGCGCCCATCACCGCCGGGATCCAGCCGTGCGCGCGGGCCTCGGCGAGCCAGGGCTCGATGGCGCCGGGCCACGCCTCGGGATCGCCGATGGGGTCACCGGAGGCCAGCGAGACGCCGCCCACGACGCGGTAGGCGACCGCCGCCTTGCCGGTCGGCGACCACACCACGCTCTTCTCGCGCCGCAGCGCGAAGTAGCCCAGCGAGTCGCGGTCCCCGTTCTTGTCGAGGAGGACCCGCAGCCGCTTCTCGTCGTCCTCGGTGAGCGGGTCGACGGCGCGGCGGGAGCGGAAGGCGGCGTAGAAGACGGCGAGGACCAGCAGGGTGCTGAACACGTTGATGACGACGTTGACCCAGTTGGGCGTCGTGATCCCGAGGAAGTGGGAGTCGTCGGCGGCGACCGAGACCAGCCGCAGGGTGCCGTAGCGCCAGCGGTCCAGGAAGGTCGAACGGTGCGCGTCGTGCGCGTTGTTGGTGACCGTGACGAGCAGGACGGCGAGCAGCGAGGTGACCAGCAGCCCGCCGACCGCGACGGCCGCGGCCAGCTTCGGATTCGACCGGTCGCCCTTGGCGTAGAACTCCCGCCGGCCCGCGGCGAGCGAGCCGACGAAGGCCGCGGTCAGCGCGAGCGAGATCCAGTTCTGGGCGTACTGGCGGATCTCCGGGAACGCCATCGCGACGGCGAACAGCAGCAGGAACAGGCCGCTGAGCACGAAGTTGAGGATCCATGCGGCCCGCTTGCGCCGCCGCATGGTGATGGCCAGGAACATCGTGAACACACCGGACGCGAATCCCGCCGTCAGCAGGTACGGCGTGAAGTAGTTCTCGGTGTTGTGCCGCCGCACGTCCTGCCCGAGCGACACCCAGGCGGCGCTCAGGAAGTTGATGAACGTGACGGCACGCAGGTACCAGACGGCGAAGGCGGCGGCCCGCCGCGAGGCAGCCGTGGACCGCCGGTCCCCGTCCCCCTGGCGGGCCGACGCCCGTTCCTGATCAGCGGCAATTCGGGCATCTCCCATAAAGGGCGATGATATGGGGCGGGGTGGCATGCGCGGGGGAGGGCCGATACGGCTGATACGCCCCGGACGCGTGTGACCCGCCGCCCGCCTTCCCGACGCAGCCAACCCCCTTCCCACGCCCCCCGCTGCCGCCCCGTTCCGGGTGCCGCGTACCGCGCCGCCCTGCACTTACGCTGCCGCGCAGCCGGTGCCGGGTGCCGGGTGCCGGGTGCTTGCGCTGCCGCGCCACCGGGTGCGGCGCGCGAGCTCCCGCGCCGCCGCCCGCCGCGCTGCC